>DASQRX010000104.1:0-46257 GCA_035642635.1 Xanthobacteraceae bacterium | reverse complement strand
CATCCTGTGGATATCCGAAGTACGACAATGATATCAAAGCGTTGTGTTGGCTATGCCGGATGAACCGTTATGTTCCTAAACCGAAGGTCGGAAGTTCGAGTCTTCCCGGACCGCCACCGCATTCAAGCACCGGCGTCGCGGACGCCGACCGCTAGCTAGGCGACTTTGCGTCTGCGCGGCGTGGCACTTGTCCGCTTCGATATTTCCGCCGGCGGGGCGTTGGCAGCGGCATCGATGCGGAAGAAATTCACGCGTTCGTCCTTGTGCGACGACTGATGCTCAAGCGTCTTGGCCGTGGCCGCATTCTCCTCGACCAGCGCCGAGTTTTGCTGCGTTACCTCGTCCATCTGGGTCAAGGCTTTGTTGATCTGGTCGATGCCGCTCGCTTGCTCGGCACTGGCATTGGCGATGTCGGCCACGAAGTCCGCCACGGTCTTCATCGACGTCATGATCTCGTTGAGCGCGGTGCCGGCGCGGTTGACCAGGTCGACCCCGTCTTTCACCTGGGCTCCGGAACTGGTGATCAGATCCTTGATGTCTTTTGCGGCTTGCGACGAGCGCTGCGCCAGGCTGCGGACCTCGGACGCCAGGACGGCTATCCGCTCGTTTGCAAAGGCTCGCTCGACGACATTCAACCTATCGCAGACAAGCTCAAGGTTGGAATGTGCGTGACCATCTACATGACCGGGGAACTCGAAATGGAAGCAATACTAGAATTTGACCAAACCTATTCCTGCTGGATAGGCCGAGCAATCGAAGGAACGATCAAGTACCTTAATGACTTCGAGCCAAAATCAAATTAGGACGCTACCCATCCTTGGCGCTTCTTGAACCGGATTATCCCGCCCTGTAGGCTCCCCACTCCCTAGCTTTCTTCCGCCCAAGGTGGCGGGTCCAAGATCCCAGGCCCGCTAGCAACTCCAAAAACACCAAGCAGAAAACACGCACAGCACATGGCCGATCAAACCCCCGACGAAGCGCGTGCTGCCGCAAATGCTGCGGCCGCCGCCGAATTCCACAATCTGCACGAACTCGCCGCCAAAGCCCGCGCTAATCTCAATCAGAACGATTGGGATTACATCGTCGGCGGCACCGAGACCGAAACGACGCTGCGGCGCAACCGCATGGCGCTCGATTCGATCGCGTTCCGGCCGCGTGTGTTGCGCGACGTGAGTAAGGTCGACGCGTCCGCGCAAGTGCTCGGCAAGAAGCTGCGGCTGCCGGTGGTGCTCTGTCCGGTCGGTTCGCTGGAAAGTTTTCATGTCGGCGGCGCCGAGCCGGTGGTCAAGGCGGCGGCGGAGTTCGGCATCGCCCATATGCTGAGTTCGGTGTGCGATCCCGGCCTCGAAGCGGTCGCGCAGGCGGCACCGAATGCGTTACGCATGTTCCAGCTTTATGTCCGCGGTGACGCGGCCTGGGCCGACGATCACGTCGAACGCGCGATCAAGAGCGGCTACTCGGCGTTCTGCCTCACCGTCGATACCGCCCATTACAGCCGGCGCGAGCGCGATCTGGCCAAGCGCCACACCACCGGCGGACGCCGCCGTGCCACCGGCCGCGACTTTCAGATGGCGCTCGATTGGCGCACCGTCGAGCGCTTGAAAAGCAAGTACAAGATTCCATTCGGCATCAAGGGCGTCGGCACCGCGGAAGACGCCAAAATCGCGCTCGATCACGGCTGCGAGATCATCTACGTCTCCAATCACGGCGGCCGGCAGCTCGACCACGGCCGTGGCTCATTCGACGTTCTGCCGGAAGTTGTCGAAGCGGTTGCCGGCCGGGCGATGATCATCGTCGACGGCGGTTTCAATCGCGGCACCGACATCGTCAAGGCGATTGCGATGGGCGCCAATCTGGTCGGGCTTGGCCGCATGCAATGCTATGCGCTGGCGGCCGCCGGCCAGGCCGGCATCGTGCGCATGCTGGAGATCATGGAGGACGAGGTGACCCGCGCGCTCGGTCTTTTGGGCGTGACGAGCTATGGCAAGCTCGACCGCTCTTATCTCGCTCCGGCCGCGCCAGCCAACGCGCCGCACGTATTCTCGGCCTTCCCGTTGTGGGAACCCGAGCCGTATCGGTATTAGGCTTGCTCCGTCCGCCCGTCCCCGCGAAAGCGGGGACCCAGTGCGGGATTCCCGCTTGCGCGGGAATGAGCGGAAGGTCATCCATCTTCGCCATCATCCGATCGCCTCATGAATCTCCAACTCAGCATCGGCATCACCAACAACCCGCGCACCTGGCCGATCATCGACGGCACGGTGAAGCCGGACGGCATCGATCTCATTCCGACGGTGCTGCATCCGTCCGAATTGTTCTGGCGGCAACTGCATTTTTCCGAATTCGCGGTGTCGGAAATGTCGTGCTCGTCGTTTATCATCGCCGTGGCGCGCGGCGACAGCCGCTTTGTCGGCCTGCCGATCTTCACGACGCGGCGGTTCTTTCACACCAGCATCCTGGTGCGGCGCAAGGCCGGCATCGAGACGCCGGCCGATCTCAAAGGCAAGCGCGTCGGCGTGCCGGAATATCAGCAGACCGCGGCTTTGTGGGCGCGCGGCGTGCTGCAGCACGAGTTCGGCGTCACGCCGAAGGATATGGAATTCTGGATGGAGCGCACGCCGGAAATGAGCCACGGCGGCGCCACCGGTTTCAAGGCGCCGCCCGGTGTTATCGTGCATCAAATCCCCGCCGATAAAAGCATCGGCGCGATGATGCTCGCGGGCGAGCTCGACGCCGTGCTGCATTACCTCGCCGACCGCAATCTCGTCGATCGCAGCCGCGCCGATCTGACGAGCCATCCCGACTTCAAATATCTGTTCTCCGACCCGATCGCCGAAGGCGTGCGCTTCTACAAGAAAACCGGCCTCTTGCCGATCAATCACCAGACCGTGGTGCGGCGCGACATTTTCGAAAAAGAGCCGTGGGTGGTGCTCAATCTGACCAAGGCGTTCAACAAAGCCAATGAAATCGCCGATGCGCAGCGCGTCGCGCATGTCCAGGATCATTTGGCTGCGGGCCTGCTGGCGGGCGACCCGAAGCCAAGGCTGCTCCACCATGGCGTCAAGGCCAACCGCAAGGTCATCGAGACCATCGCGCAATATTCGCTGGAACAGAGCCTCACGCCGCGCCTGGTCAAGGTCGACGAGCTTTACGCGCCCAGCGCGCTCGATACCTAGGCCTTACTCCGCTGCTCGCGCTTTCGGCGGCCCTTCGACCGTTGCGCCGGAGGCGAGAAGTGCGCTGATCTCACTCTCGCTCAGCCCGGCTTCGCGCAAGACTTCGAGACTGTGCTCGCCGAGCCGCGGCTGCAGCCGTTCGCCGGTCGCGGCGCCGCCGCCAAAGCGTACCGGCATGTCGGTGTAAAGGATCTCGCCTTGGCTCGGATGGGTCGAGTGCCGGAAAAAGCCCGTGGCTTGAAGCTGCGGATCGGCCATCACTTCGTCGAGCGTCGACATGCGCGCGGAAGGAATTTCCAGCTTGCGCAGAAGTGAAAGCCATTCCTCCGTTGTTTTCTCAACAAAGCAGCCGCCGGCAAGCTCATATAGCGCGACGATGTTGAGGCTGCGCGCCGCGATGCTGTTGAAGCGCGGATCGTCGCAGACTTCGGGCTTGCCGACCACCGTCCAGAATTTCCGCCAATGCCGTTCGGTATAGGCCATCATGCAGATATAGCCGTCCTTGGTCTTGTAGGGCCGCCGCCAGGTGCCGAGCACGCGCGTATAGCCGAGCTTGCCGGACGGCGGCGTGAAGCAATGGCCGAACAGATGTTCGGTGAGCACAAACGACACCATCGACTCGAACATCGGCACTTCGACGAATTGTCCGCGCCCGGTCCTTTCGCGCGCGAAAAGCGCCGCCGTGATCGCGTTGGCGAGCGCAAGCGCCGTGGTCTTGTCGGCCAGGATGGTCGGCGCGTAGCGCGGCTCGCCGGCGATCTCCGACATCAATGCGGCGACGCCCGATTGGCCCTGGATGACGTCGTCGTAGGCCGGTTGCCCGCTATAAGGGCCGCCGCTGCGATAGCCGTGGAGCGCGGCGTAGACGATCCGGGGATGACGCGCGCATACGGCTTCGTGCCCAAAGCCCAATTTTTCGATCGCCTGCGGCCGCATCGAATGGGCGAAGACATCGGCGCTCGCGATCAGCCGCCACAGCGCGTCCTTGGCGCCTTGCTGCTTGAGATCGAGGACCAGCGCCCGCTTGCTGCGGTTCAGTCCCATATACAAAGCCGCCATGTCGGGCGAGCGCGCCGGTCCGGTGTAGCGCGTCGTATCGCCATCCGGGCTTTCGATCTTGATGACGTCGGCGCCCATGTCGCCCAGCGTTTGTGTCGCCAGCGGTCCGGCGACGACCGCGGTGAGATCGAGAATGCGGATGCCCGATAAAGGTCCCGTCATAAACTGCTCCGTTTAAAAACGCGCATCGAGACCGTATGCGGCGACGATGTCACTCAACTGATCGCTGCGTGCGATATGGGCGTGCAGCACAGCGCCAATGTCGCGGTGAAGTTCCGCTGCGCTGCGCTGCGCCTTCGGTTTGATCTGGGCGCTCAGATAGAGGCCTTCTTCTTGGTTGAGCTCGACGATGGCTTTGCCGAACGGCCGCTGCAGACGCTCGTATTGCGTCAGCCCCGCGGCAAGATCACCGACGGCATCGCGGATGCTGTCGGCGAGACAGGCGGCATCGAGCGCCGCCTTGGTCGTGCCGGCGCCGGCATGGGGGCGGGCGACGAAGGCGGCGTCGCCGGCGAGGACGACGCGGCCGAACACTAGGCGCGGTGAAGCGAGATCGTAGATCGGCTGAAAGAACGGCATCGTCCGCACGAAGATTTCGGCAATCTGCGGCGCGAGGATGGCTTTGGCATCCGCTTTGACGCGTGCGATCACGTCGGGCCGGATCAGCGGCGGCGGGATACCGGCGGTATGATGGCGGCTATCGGCGTCAGTGCAAATATCGAGGAGCGAGTCGCGATCAGTCGGCCGATACCATATGATGTTATATGCACGGCGTCCGACCGCCGTGTCGTTATCGCGGCCTGGCACCGGATAACTGATGCACTGCTCGCCTTCCGGCAGACAGAAGGCATAGAGCTCGACCACTTCGCGCCACAGCACAGGCGGCACGTTGGCTTCGTCGAGCACCGCGCGCCATGCGACATAGCCGGCGTAGTTCGGCTCGACATCCGGCAGGTATTGCGCGCGGACCGTAGAGCGCACGCCGTCGGCGCCGACCAGCAGATCGCCGCGCTCGCTTGTGCCGTCGGCGAAAATCGCGGTGACGCTATCGGCATCCTGCACGACGCGCGCGAGCTTTTTGCCGAAGCGGTAGCTCCGCGCTGGCAGCAGGTCGAGCAGCGCCCGGTACAGCCGCGACCAACCGCTGAGTGCGCGCGCCATCGGTTGCTCGATGATGATGCTGCCGTCGCGCTCGAGGCAGACGCCCCGTGACGGGGTAATGCCCATCGACTCGTCGAAATCGATGCCGGCGCGCTTTAAAATGGCGATGAGTTGCGGATGCGTGCCGAGGCCGACGCCGCGGCTCGCCAGTTCTTCGTGGTTGCGTTCGAAGACGATCGCGTCCCAGCCGATGCCGCGAAGAAGGTGCGCCGCGATAAGGCCGCCCAGCGAGCCGCCGATTAGCAGCGCCCGGCGCATCTATTTGCTCACGGCAGCGGCCAAGTCACGACAAAATCACGACAGCGCCCAAGACATGCCGTCGTGGCCGGGCTTGTAATCCATATTGGTCACCGCCGGGTTGCGATTGACCAGCGGGCGGCCATACATCGGATTGGTCTGGCTGCGCGTCTCGTGCTCGACCCGAAACAGCGGCTCGCTTGTATCGAGATCGATCACGTCGACGAACCGGTACTCGTAGGCATTGGTCTCCATCGTGATCAGGCCGAGCTCCTTGAGCCGTCGATGCGGACCGGAGAAATCCGACAGATAGATCTGCACGTGGTGGTTATCGTAAGGCGCCTCCAGCGCATCGGTCTCGCGGAAATAGAAATACTGCTTGTCGCCGACCTGCACGCGGGCTTCCGGCCCGGCGCCGTTCTTGACGACATCCGCCTGGGTATGAAGAATTTCGCGATAAAACCGCACGATGCGCGCGACAGTGCCGGGGCGGACATCGAAACGGATATAGGGCATGCCGATCGCGATGCGGCCGAAGCGCTCTTCATCGGGCGTATGCACGTGAATGCGATTGCCCCACGGGCAAACCGTCTGGACGCAATCATTGCTCTCGCGGAAATCGAATTTGGTGCCGGCAAGAAGTTTGCGCGCGCGCTCCAGCCGATCGAGCAGTGCTTCGCGATCCGGCACGACCAAGCCGACGACCCCGCGCAGCACTTCGGGCGTTCCCATCGGCAGATGGAACTGGCTCATGCCGACATTGATCCACATATTGCCCGAACCGGTCATCAGGTAGGGGTCGCGCGTTAGTCCGAGCCCGGTGACGTAATAATTGGTCGCCACATGCTGATCGCTGATGGAGACATTGACGTGGCCGAGATTGATGATGTTGCCGATGTCCTGCGCGGCGCGGTCGTAGTGTCGTTCCAGCATTGTCGTTTCCCTGGTACGTCGTGTTCTCTTCTCGGTAGATAGTAAGCGCCGGACGACGCGCGCTCAACCGCAGACTTTCGTCAAGCTTCGCTGGGCATTAGGCCGCGCCATCGGTACGGGAGGTAGGTGCCGGCGCGCAGAGCATCACGGCGGCAGCTTTTGCAGTTCCGGAAACGGCGCATAGGTCACGCCGGCGCAGATGTCCTTGGTATTCTCGACGAATTGATCGAACCGGCCCTCAAAGAACGCAGCCGCGATCTCCCTCATGCCGGCATAGTCGTTGCTGCCGTTCCTTTTGGCGTTGAATTTCAAGCACGCCACGTAGCGGGTCGTGCCGCTAATCGTTTTGATTGCCGGTTCGGAAATCACGGCGTCGCGAATTCCGGTCGGATTGTTCAGATAGGCGTGCATGGCGC
Organism: Xanthobacteraceae bacterium; assembly: GCA_035642635.1. GTDB lineage: Bacteria > Pseudomonadota > Alphaproteobacteria > Rhizobiales > Xanthobacteraceae > BOG-931. The sequence goes on along the minus strand of DASQRX010000104.1, from coordinate 39,278 downwards.
CGAGAATGTCGGACTTGTAGTTCGTCGGATAGACGTTGATGGCGCTTTCACCGTCACTGTCGGGCTGACGATGTCCGCACGCGCAAAGCAGCAGACCCAGGCCAAGGAGAAGGCCGACGCTAAGGAGAAGACCGGCGTCTTGTAAAACGCTCGCACGCCGAGCCGCGACGCCCCGCATCGAACTTTCTGCCCCTGTTCGCTCGACCCCGCCGTAAGCGTAATCCTAATTCGGCGGCAGCGCCACCGCGACAGCCAATATCATTCCGCCGCCTCGTGGGCGTGGGCCTGCACCTGCATATTCACGAGCTGCAACGGCGAGGCCGTCTCTTCGAGCATGCCCCAGCCTTTGAGCCAATCGTAGGTGCGCTGCAATTCGTCGAGCGGGATCGGCGCCGGATCGCAGACGACGAGACGGCTCTCCCGCAGGTCCCCGACTTGCAGCGCGGCGATCTCCGGATCTTTCGCCGCGTAATAGTCGATGAAGTAATGCATGTAGGCTTTTTTGTCGGAATTGATGCGGCGCACCGCTTCGCGCACGGCGCGATTGAAGGCCGCATAAGTTTCCGTATCGACGCGGTCGGAAGCGACTTCCGTGCCGTGATAGAACGCCGAACAAATAACGCGGCAGCCTTTCTTCTCGGCGAGCGTGACATGCGGCTCGCAGAGCGTGGTCGCTTCGATCTCGCCTTTCATCATCGCGGCGAGGCGAAACCGCGAGCCGTTCGGCGCCCGGCACAGCCTGATCATCTCGCGCGGCACGAAACCTTCCAGCATGTGCAGCGCCAGGTAATGACTGCCGAAATAGAACGGCACGCCGACGGTGCGGTTGGCGAGTTGCTGCGGTGTATAGACCGGAGAATCGGGCCGCACGACGATGGCCGAATAAGCAACGATGGCGCGGCGGCCAAGCTGCCGGCTGCCTTGGCCGGTGTCGGCGACGCGGCAGTAATTGCCCCATTCGCAGGCATTGTACATGTCGGCCTTGCCCTGTTCGAGGAGCTTGCCGTGGCTTGAGAAAGGCGTGACGCCCTTCGGGGTCGTCACGTCGGCCTCGACCTTCTTCTCGACGCCGGCTTCGCGATCGACCCATTCGATCTCGAGCCCTTCCCTGGTGAGCAGGCCTTCGTCGTAGGCGACGAGTTCCGGCAAGCCTTGAAACGGCGCCGTGGTCTCCAGAACAAGTTTCTTCATTGACAGGCTCATTTGTCATGTTGGCGGCAGCGCTGACGCGGCATTTTCATGCAAGGTGTGTTCCGCCGCAAGGCCAGGGCAGGCCTTGTTCTTGCTTCAGCCTTTTCTTGCCTCAGCCATTTCTTGCCTCAGCCATGGGTCACGCAGGTAGGTCACGACAGCAGACGGGTGACCACAATATGCAGGATTGTGCGGATACGGATTTTGCGTTGCACGCGCCGAACCTCGCCGGGAGCCGCTGCGACAAAGTCAAGCCATTATCTTTTTGCCGGGGTATGTTTAAGTAAGCCGTGTTCCGGTACACAGCCCTGTAATGCATTTCGTTGAACATCTTATCCACGTCTACGGCTTGGTGACCGTCGCCCTTATCGTCGGCCTGGAATGCATTGGCGTTCCGTTGCCCGGTGAAACGGCGCTGCTTGGTGCGGCGATTTACGCCGGCACCAAACATGACCTGAACATTGTTGCCGTCATCTTGACCGCTGCCGCCGCCGCCATTGTCGGCCGCGTGATCGGTTTTGCGCTCGGCCGCGGCTTCGGCTACTGGCTGTTGCTGCGCTACGGCAATTATGTGCGGATGCACGAAGCCAGGATCAAACTCGGTCAGTATTTATTCCTGCGCCATGGCGGCAAGATCGTCTTTATCGCCCAGTTCGTACCGGTGCTGCGGACCTTCGCCGGGATTTTTGCCGGCGCCAATATGATGCCGTGGCGCTACTTCATGCTCGCCAATGTGACGGGCTCGGTAATGTGGTCGCTGAGCTATGGCTATGGCGCCTATGCGCTGGGGCGGCAATTCGAACGCCTGCAGGGCCCCGTCGTCATATTTCTGGCCGTGATTACGGTCGTCAGTTTCATTGTCGGCGGCATTTTTGTGAACCGGCATGAGGCGCAGCTTCTGGCCGAAGCCGAGCGCGCCATGCCGGGCCCGCTGAAAATGCCCTAACGAGGGCGCCGCGGGGCCCCTCGGCGCTCTCCTTGAACCCATTGATCCGCATAGCCATATTGCTGGAGGTCGCGTGGGCGTTCCGCGCGATCAAAGGGGTGCCTTAACGGGCCCCGCCAAAGTCGCTTAACAAAGGGCTTTGAGACCATGTCCAGGGTTTCGTCGCTTTCGAGTCCCTTTTTGCTTGGTTTCGACGAGATCGAGCGCGTGCTCGATCGGGTCGGGAAGGCCGCAGACGGGTACCCTCCCTATAACATCGAGCGCGTTCCGCGCGAGGGGAATAATCCCGAGCGGCTGCGGATCACACTTGCGGTGGCGGGTTTTACCCGCGACCAGCTCGATGTCACCGTAGAGGAGAGCCAGCTCGTCATCCGCGGCCGCCAGCAAGACGACAAAAGCCGACAATATATCCACCGCGGCATCGCCGCGCGCCAATTCCAGCGAACCTTCGTGCTGGCGGACGGCATGGAAGTATTGGGCGCGGACTTGAGAAACGGATTGCTGTCGATCGATCTGGTGCGCCCGCAACCGGAGCGCATCGTTAAATCGATTTCAATCAAAGAGTGCGATTAAGGAAACCTTAAAGGACTCGACCACGACACAGAAAGGAGTCGAGGGCCATGAATGAGATCAACCGCAACGACACCGATATTGACGAACCAAAGACGGACGTTTCACAGGAATCGCTCGCGCAGCTCGGCGACGGTCATATCGCTTATGTGAAGGCGATCCGCTTCGAGGACGTGCGGAAACTGTTTCCGCAGACCGAATTGCCGCAGCTTGAGCCCGGCCAGGTGCTGTTCGCGCTGCATGCCGCCGACGGCACGCCCATCATGCTGACCGACAGCCGGGAGGCTGCCATCGCCAATGCGTGGAGCCAAGAGCTCGAGACCGTAAGCGTCCACTGAACAGGAATCAGTGATCGGTAATCAGAACGGGGTCCGCGCTTCGCGCGGCCCCGTTTCACTTTGGAATTCCGATTACTGATTACTGGTTTCTGATTCGTCGCTTCCGCCGCTACGCGGCAGAAGCGGACGGCATCGCCAAGACCGCGTAAAGTGCTTCGGCGTCGCGCGAGCCGCGCAGCTTGTGCGTGATCGCGGGATCGCGCAACAGCCGCGCAATGCGCGCCAGCGCCTTGAGGTGATCGGCGCCGGCGCCTTCGGGCGCCAGCAGCAGAAAAATCAGATCGACCGGCTGATTGTCGAGCGCCTCAAAATCGATCGGGCGATCGAGCCGCGCGAACAATCCGAACAAGCGCGTCAATGTCGGCAATTTGCCGTGCGGGATGGCGATGCCATTGCCGACGGCGGTCGAGCCAAGCTTTTCGCGCTGCATCAGAATATCGAAAATGGCGCGTTCGTTCTGGCCGCTGAGCACGGCCGCACGCGCGGCAAGTTCCTGCAGCACTTGCTTTTTGCTGTTGACCTTGAGCGCCGGCATGATCGCATTCGGCGCGACGAGATCGGTAAGCTGCATGAGTCGAAACCTGAAAGAAGCGGGGCAGCGCGAGAGCGTGAGTGATTATTGGTGCCGGTCGAACCGGGTATCAGTTTCGCATCGGAGCATGAACTTTTCCCGAAAGCCGGCGTCCGAACCGGGCCAACCTCTTGGCGTCATGCGAAAGGCGGCGGACCATAAGGAGACGCCGTCACCGCGTCAATGGGCATCGGCGGCGGCCATGACCGGTGGGTCAATCCAGCCAAAATGCCCGTCGGCGCGGCGATAAACGATATTGACCCCGCCATGCGCCGCGTGACGGAACACCAGAACCGGCGCCCCGGTCAAATCGAGTTCCGTCACCGCATCGCTGACCGAGAGCTGCTTCAAGGTCGTGGTCGATTCGGCGATGATAACCGGGGTGAAGGCGTCGATATCCGATTCGGCCTCGTGCTCGGGCGCGGCAATGACATAGCTTGCGGCATCGACCGCCGCCCAATTGACGGTGCGGGTTTCGCTGCGCTCGGAGCGGTGGTCCTTAAGCCGGCGATGATAGCGGCGCAGCCGCTTTTCGATCAGCGATGCCGCCTGATCGGCGCTCGCATAGGCGTCGGGCGCCATCCCATCGGCGTGAAGCGTAATTTTGGAATCGAGATGGATTGCACATTCGCTGCGGAAGCCAAAACCGTCCCGCGCCAATGTCAGGTGTCCCGAATAGCCGCCGTCAAAATACTTACGCACCGTTTCGGCAATCCGGTCGCGGATGCGATCGCGCAACGCATCGCCAATGTCGAGATTTTTCCCAGACACGCGAAATGTCATGGCAGCCTCCGAAAAGTGAATGACGCGCTCAGACCAGGTCGCGTTCGATCAATAATCCTTATGTAACGCTTTGACTCGACCTAACTATCGGTGACGATGGTGTCAACGCGGCGAAGCGGCTCACGCCGTGAACGATGCCGCCGGGGGCCGGTGGTCAATTGAAACTAATTGGCGGCAGCGGCCTGCTTCTCGCGTCGCCGTTGCACCGATGAAGGGATGCGCATGGCCTCGCGGTATTTGGCGACCGTGCGCCGCGCGATGTCGATGCCGGCGTCGCGCAGCTTCTCGACGATGGTGTCATCGGACAAGACGTCGGCCGAGGTTTCGGCACCGATCAGTTGTTTGATGCGATGGCGTACCGATTCGGCGGAGTGCGCCTCGCCGCCGTGTGCCGCCGCGATCGCCGAGGTGAAGAAATATTTGAGCTCGAAGATGCCCCGGCTGGTCGCCATGTATTTGTTGGCGGTGACGCGAGATACCGTCGATTCGTGCATGCTGATGGCTTCGGCGACGGTTTTCAGATTGAGCGGACGCAAATGCTCGACGCCGCGGGCAAAGAACGCATCCTGCTGGCGGACGATTTCGTTTGAGACCTTGAGGATGGTTCGTGCGCGCTGATCGAGCGCGCGCACCAGCCAGGTGGCGCTCTGCAGGCATTCGGTGAGATAGGACTTGTCGGTGTCGCGGCGCGCGGTCGCCGAAACCTCCGAATAGTAGCTCTGGTTGACCAGAACCTTTGGCAGCGTGTCGGAATTGAGTTCCACGATCCACGCGCCGTCCGGGCCCTGCCGCACGAACACGTCGGGCACAATCGGCTGCACCACCGCCGAGCCGAAGGCGTGGCCGGGTTTTGGATTGAGTCGGCGGACTTCCGCGATCATGTCGGCTAGGTCCTCGTCGCCGACGCCGCAGATTTTCTTCAGCGCGGCGAAATCGCGCTTGGCCAATAGATCGAGCCGCGAGATCAAAGCTGCCATCGCCGGATCGTAGCGGTCGTTTTCCTTGAGCTGGATCGCCAAACATTCGGCGAGATCGCGCGCGCAGATTCCCGGCGGATCGAAGCTCTGAAGAACCGAGAGAACGGCCTCGACTTCGGCGGTGCCGGTGCCGAGCCTTTCCGCCGCCGCGGCAAGCTCACCGGTCAGATATCCGGAATCGTCGACCAGATCGATCAGGTATTGACCGATCATGCGCTGCACCGGATTGGCGATCGCGAGCGTGAGTTGTTCGCGAAGCCAGTCCGCCAGCGTGGTTTCGGTGGAAACAAACGCTTCGAGATTGTACTCGCCGTCGTCGCGGCCGCCGGAGCCGGTAGAGGCCCATTCCGAATAGGCCGCCGGGCCGTCGGCGGCGCGCGCCGGAGCCGGCTCGCTTTCGTCGTTGTAATTTTCGCCGGGATTATTGCCGGGCGTGTCTTCTTGAACGTGACCGTTCAGTTCGAGTTCGCCGCCCGGTCCGCTGCCGTCGCGCGCCTCGCCGTCCGATGCCGGAGGGTCCGGGGTTTGCATGCCGTCGAGCTCGCCGGGCGGCTCGGCTTCGGCGCCGCGGTCGAGCAGCGGGTTGCGCTCGAGTTCGGCCTCCACATAGGCGACCAGATCGAGGTTCGACAGCTGCAGCAGCTTGATGGCCTGCATCAGCTGCGGCGTCATCACCAACGCCTGACTCTGTCGTATCTGGAGTCTTTGCGAGAGAGCCATTAGGGCCTGTTCGACATGAGGACTTCCGACGCAGACCGGGGAATTGGTCCGATTCTTGCTTCCCCCCTTATCGTATATCTTTGGCCATGTCGCCAGCCTATTTTCGTCGCGCCTAAAAACAGCAATCCATCCTTAGATACCGTTAGCATCGCCAATTCTGCCTATTTTATAGGCATTGACTTGCTTTGCGTCACCCGGTGTTAGGCTCGGCACCGCGCGTCATTCGGTTGGGTACCGGGCAGGTCATGCTGCCGCGCCGCGCGCCCGCGCCAATTGGGCAGCCGGCGAAGGGCGATCCGTCACGACGTCGACCCCCGTTTATACATCCCGTCCGTCCTGCTATGAGTCGGCGCTTGGGGTTTTGCCCTTGGGACGGGTGCCGGGTAAGGGGTCTTTTGTGGCTTTGTTCAGCGTCACGGCGGTGCCGGAGCGACGCTACCAGTCGGTAGTGGTCGCCACGATTCTGACGCTGGTCGCCGTGCGTCTGGTCTTTGCCGGGATGGCGCCGCTCAGCTTCGACGAAAGCCTCTATTGGCTGTGGTCGAAACATATAGCCGGCGGCTATCTCGATCACCCGCCGGTCAATCCTGTTCTCATTCGGATCGGCACGACACTGTTCGGCGACACCGAATTCGGCGTGCGCGCGATCGGCGTGCTGCTCGCGCTGCCGGCGAGCTGGGCGATCTGGCGGTCGGGCGCGATCCTGTTCAACGACGACCGGACCGGCGCCACCGCGGCGCTCTATTTCAATCTGACGATCGTGATGGTCGCGGGCTCGGCGCTCGCCACGCCGGACAACGCGCTCGTTGTCGCAACCGCGTTCCTCTTGCTCATGCTGGTCAAGCTTCTGGAGACCGGGCGCGGCGAGTGGTGGCTCGCCATCGGCGTCGTCTTCGGCATCGGCCTGTTGTCGAAATACACGACGATTTTCTTTGCTGTCAGCATTCTCGCTTGGCTGTTGATCGTGCCGCAGCAGCGCAAATGGCTCCTCACGCCGTGGCCGTGGCTCAGCGGCGTCATCGCGATCGCGGTATTTTCGCCGACGCTGATCTGGAACGCTCAGCACGGCTGGGCCTCGTATCATTATCAGTTCGATCGGCTGGTCGTGCGCCAATGGTCGCTGCGTTACCTGGGTGAGTTCTTTGTTACGCAGATCGGGATGGCCACGCCGCCGATTTTCGTCCTCGGATGCCTCGGTCTCGCCGGAATGTTCAAAGGCGAGGGCGGGCCACAGCCGTCGCGCGTTCTCATCAACGCGATGGTGTGGCCGATCGTGCTTTATTTCATCTGGCACACGTTCCACGGCCGCGTCGAAGGCAATTGGCCGGAGCCGATCTATGTGCCGTTTGTCATCGCCGCCGCCGTCGCCGCCGAAAGAATAAAATGGGACGAGACCTGGGCACCCGTCGTGTCGCGGTCGCAACGGCTCGCCGTGCCGGTCGGGCTCGGCATCGCGGCCTGCCTTTATTTGCAAGCGGTCTTTGGCGTGCTGCCGCTCGGCCATGCCGATCCGACCGCGCGCTCTTTGGGCGCCGGCTGGAAGGAATTGGCGGCGAAGCTCGATGACGTGCGTACCCGCATCGGCGCGCCGATCGTGCTGACGACCGAATATGGCATCGCCGGCTGGCTCGAATTCTATCTGCCGTCGCACCCGGCTGTGGCGCAGGTTAACGAGCGCATGCGCTATGTCGATCTGCCGCAGCCCGACCCGGCCTTGTTCCAGGGCACGAGCATGTATGTGTGCCAGACGCCGTGCGACGCGGTACCCCTGCTGCAACAGAAATTCAGCAAAGTAGAGCTGATAACGACTTTGCCGCGGACCCGCCACGGCGTTACTATCCGCGACTATTCGGCGTACAGTCTGGCCGGCCCGACCAGGCAGGTGCTCGACCCGCCGTAACGCGGCAATCGTAGAACGAGGCGAGCGTGAACGAGCAACTTCGCGTAACGATGCCGCTGCCAGCGGATGCCGGCCCTCGTCCGCGGCTGTCCATCGTTGCGCCGTGCTTCAACGAAGAGGCCGGCCTCGAAGAGTTTCATCGCCGCATGACGGCCGCCGCCAAGGACACGGTCGGGGCCGATTACGAGCTGATCCTGGTCAATGACGGCTCCGAGGACCGGACCTGGCAGATCATGCTCGAACTTGCCGCGCGCGATCCGCAATTGGTCGCGGTCAATCTGTCGCGCCGTCATGGCCATCAACGCGCGATGACCGCGGGCCTGCATTCCTGCCGCGGCGACCGCGTTCTAAGCATCGATTCCGATCTGCAAGATCCTCCCGAACTGCTCGGCGAAATGTGGCGCCTGATGGATCGCGTCCAGGCCGATGTGGTCTATGGCCAGCGGCGCGAGCGGCAGGGCGAAACCATGCTCAAGCGCGGCACGGCGGCGTTGTTCTATCGGCTGCTGCGGCAGCTCGCAGACGGCGACATGCCGGTCGACTCTGGCGATTTCCGGCTGATGAGCCGCAAGGTCATCGACATCCTCAATGCCATGCCGGAGCAGCAGCGCTTCATTCGCGGCATGGTGAGCTGGATCGGCTTGCGCCAGGTTGCGCTCGCCTATGACCGCGCGCCGCGCAAGACCGGCACCAGCAATTATTCGCTCAGCCGGATGTTCGGGCTCGCCTTCGATGCGCTGACGTCGTTCTCGATCATGCCGCTGCGGCTGGCGTCTTATCTCGGCATCATTTTGGGATTTTTGAGCCTGCTGATGCTCGGCTACACGCTCGGCAGCTGGGCTTTCGGTCACGTCGTCGAGGGCTGGACCAGCCTGTCGACGCTGATCCTGGTGCTCGGCAGCATGCAGCTCATTCTGTTCGGCCTGCTCGGCGAATATGTTGGCCGTCTGTATCTGGAGTCCAAGCGGCGGCCGCTGTTCGTCATCGATGAAATTCGCACCGGCGAAAATGCAGCGGCTGCGGCGCCGTATCACGTCGCCGCCGACCGGCGCAGCGTTTCGGGCGAGGCGCTCAATTAGAGCCGGAATTCCTCGCCGAGATAGAGCCGGCGTACCTCCGGATTGTTGACGATCTCGTCGGCGCGGCCTTCCATCAGCACTTCGCCCGAATAGATGATGTAGGCGCGGTCGGTCAGGCCGAGCGTCTCGCGGACATTGTGGTCGGTGATGAGCACGCCGATGCCGCGATTGGTGAGGTGCCGCACCAAGGATTGAATGTCGCCGACCGCGATCGGATCGATGCCGGCGAACGGCTCATCGAGCAGCATGTAATTGGGCCGCGTCGCCAGCGCGCGCGCGATTTCGCAGCGCCGTCGCTCGCCGCCGGACAGCGCGATGGCCGGCGTCTTGCGCAGCCGCGCGATGTTGAATTCCTCGAGCAGCGCGTCGAGGTCGCGCGCGCGCCGCCTCTTGTCGGGCTCGACCACTTCGAGCACCGAGCGAATATTGTCCTCGACGGTGAGGCCGCGGAAAATCGAAGCTTCCTGCGGCAGGTAGCCGATGCCGAGCCGCGCGCGCTGATACATCGGCAGCTTGGTGACGTCATGGCCATCGAGCTCGATGCGGCCTTCATCGGCCTTGATCAGGCCGGTGACCATATAGAACACGGTGGTTTTGCCGGCGCCGTTCGGGCCCAGGAGGCCGACCGCTTCGCCTTTGCGCACGTAAAAGCTCACGCCCTTGACCACTTTCCGCCCAACGAAGCTCTTTTCCACGCCATGCACGGCGAGCAGCCCTGAGCGGTCGGTCGGCGCTGAGCCATTGCCGTCGACGCGGCGGCGCGGGCGCGGCGCCGGACGCTGGCCGCTTGTCGATGGCGGTGGCCGCTGCGGTCGCGTGGCGACCCCCGGCGGTGGTGCGGATGGTGGCGGGGTCGACGGCGGCATGAATGCCCGTGGCGGCGGCACGGACGGCTGCTGCGTAAATGTCTGCGGCGGCGGGGCGGATGGTTGCTGCTGCGGCGCTTCGCGCGGCGGAGCCTTGGCGCGCGGTTTTTCGGGAGGCGCGGCGACGCTTGCGATGTCGAGATAGACGTTACTGATAGGGCCGCCGATCGAGTCGAGATCGATGGCGTCTTCCTCGGCGGCCGGCTTGCGCCCGCCCTTGGCCGGGCCACGGCGGAAGTATGAAAGGATATCTGCCACTGTCTCGAAAAGCTCGCCTTCGGGGTCGCGGTTCAATACCGACTATATAGCGGATTCTAGCCGATCTTCCCCGTCCGGGCGAAGGAGCGTTAATTCGGCGCGTCAATTCGCTTGGCCAGGTCCAGGTCCAATGGTCATGAAATTCGACGAAGCGCCGTTTGGGCCTTTGCCGGGCTGGATCAGCGCACGAACGGGCGCACCGGGGGCGGCGCCTGAGCCCGCTCCGCCATTGCTGCTGGCCGATTCCACTTTTGCGTATCCGGTCTCGGTATTGACCACGACCTTATCGCCATGAATGACGTTCTGGCCCTGGCTGACCACGACATTGCCGCTCAACGTGATGGTTTTTGTCTTCAGGTCATAAATGCCAAGATCGCCGCGCGCGTTCTGGTCTTTGGTGACGACGGTAACGCCGCCGCGCGCTTCGATCTTGCGAATGCTCTGCGAGCCTTGCGGCATGCGGGGCGTGGACTTCGAGGTCGTCACCGGCGTTGTGGCAGCGGCCGGTGTGCCGTTCCCGGCGACGCCGACTTCCTGCCCATAAAACACGACGAGGCTTTGGCATTTCATCGTGGTGTCGCCTTGCACCACTTTGACGTTGCCGGAAAACGTCGCGGTCTTGTCCTTGTCGCGCACTTCAAGGGTCGCGGCTTCGATCTGGACCGGCTGGTCCTTCTTCTGGTCGCTCATCATGCCCTGGAACGGGCCCGGCGCGGCGTTGCTCGTCGATGTCTGCGCCGCAGCAGGGGGCATGGCCAAAACCGTCGCCACGGCGAGACCCGCCACAGCGTAAAGCTTTTGCCGGCGCGAGTTCATTGGTCACCGGCCTTCGCCGGCTCGCTTGAGCCGTTTTTTGCGGTCTCTTTGCCCGGCTCCAATACCATCGTGACGTCGGCGAAGCGGAGCACGCTGCCGTTATCGGAAATGTCGAGGTGCTGCGCGTTGAGCGAGCCGTTGAGCATTTTCACCAGCACCGGCTTATCCGAAACCACGGTGCCTTTTTTCACGTCGATCATGGCTTCGCTCAGTTGGCCTGAATAACCGGACGACGACTGCAGATCGATATTTTCGTTGAGCGTCAGGATTTCCGTCTTGATGTTATAGACGCCCGAGACCGCCAACATTTCCACCGTGCTTTTGTCTGCCATTTCCATCTTGGCGTGGAGCTTTTCCAATTCGACAAGATCGGGCTTGGTCATGTCTTGCGCGGCGGCGTTCGCGGAAAACTCATAGGCGCGGGAATCAGCCGTGAAGCCGGTCAGGCGCGGCGCCTCCATGGTGATCTTGGTGCCGTGGATGACGAGATTGCCGAGTTCGCCCGGCAGCCGGAAGCCGCCGATCGGCGGCATATAATTCAGCGCCACCACACCCAGCAACAGCGCGGCGATCCCGGCCGGCACGCCGATGCGCAGCCACCGCACATGACGGCTGTGCCGCAGGGCGGACCGGTAGCTGCGCTCGAAGTCGCCGCGGGGCCTGGTGGAAACCCCCTTCGCGGCATTCTCCGGGTAGGCGAGGGCCAAGCGAACATCCTTCGAATATCGCCCGATTTGGGCGCTAAACCATGCTTTTAGCGGATTTGTCTCGTCAAAGTCGCTGGCGAATATGTCCCAGGCAGGGCCGACCCAAGGTTTAACCGAAGGTTCGGCCAAGCCCCGACTCAAAGCGGGGCCCACCCTACCCCCGCACGCCTCACGAATGGGCAAATATGTCGTCTGCGGCAAAGCCTGCAAGGTCGAGCCGCACCCGCACTGGCAGGAAGCGGAAACAGGCCGCTGCCAATTCCTCGCGGCCTTCACGTGCCAACATGACTTCGAGCTTATCCTTGAGCGCGTGCAAATGCGTCACATCGGACGCCGCATAGGAGATTTGCGCGTCGCTCAGCGCCGTCGCGCCCCAATCCGACGATTGTTGTTGTTTGGAAATTTCCTGGCCCAAGACCTCGCGCACCAGATCCTTCAGCCCGTGCCGGTCGGTATAGGTCCGCGTCAGGCGCGAGGCGATCTTGGTGCAGAACACCGGCTCCGCCATCACGCCGAATGTTTTGCGCAACATGCCAAGATCAAACCGGGCGAAGTGAAAAATCTTGAGCAGCTTCGGGTCGGTGAGGAGGCGCTTGAGATTGGGCGCCGAATCCGCGCCGGCATGCGGCGCGATCTGCACCACGTCGGCGGAGCCATCGCCCGGCGAAAGCTGCACAACGCACAGGCGGTCGCGATTGAGATCGAGACCCATGGTCTCGGTGTCGATCGCAACCGCGCCGCTATAGGGTGAGATGTCCGGCAAATCGCCGCGATGCAGGCGGATGGTCATGCGAAGCTTCGTATAGATGAATTCCGGCGCAGTCCAAAGCCCAACCTTGCCGGCGTTGCGGGTTGGTTTCGCCCATTCTTACACTTATAAGTTGAGACTACAGACCGTCTTCGCGGGATCGACCTGCGGGTTTATGCGGATAATTAGGCTCGGGGCGGCGCTGTGGATTGTTCGCCGGGCATGCATTTCCTATTCGAAGAAAGCTCGAGCGAATTAGTTAGTCTGCTGACAATCGGCATTCGATACGTTTCCCGAGGGGATGCTGACCCGTAGGCTGTCGCCCCAATTTGGAGCTGTACAATATGAGCGTGTTCAACCTTCGTCGCAGCCCGCGTAATCGCGTGCGGTGTGTCGCCACGATCAAACTCGGGGCTGGTGCCACGCCCCGCCACTGTCTCGTCACCGATATTTCCGCCGAAGGCGTTCGGCTTCAGGTCAAGGATCTCGACGATCTCGACGAATTCGTATTGTTTTTTAATAACGTCGGCGGCCCCGCACGGGACGGCACATACAAGGTGGTCTGGAAGGATGGGAATGATGTCGGCGCCGAGTTCGTTGACGCCGCGAATGGTCGAGATTGACATTCCTCTACTTGGCGCGGCCAACGATAACCTGTCCGTACCTAACGCGGCGATCTCGCCGACACGGGTTGCGCTACGCTCAGAGTTACAAATTGCGTGATGTCGTCCCCGCAAATGAAAAACCCCCGGCACTGCTGCCGGGGGACAGGACGACGCCGAGCTCAGACAAATTCGGCGCGGTCAGGAGCGGACTTGCAGGTACTGATGGGGCAGGCTCTGCAACGACATTGCTCGGCTTATCTCTGTTTTTGGGATCAGGCCCCGGGGTGAAGGTCGATGATCACTAATAACCGGCATGGCAAGAAACATTGTTGTGAAACATCTGGTTGCAAATTTTAAGCAGAAGAAATCGACCATCCGCCGCAGCCAGTTAACGTCGCAAACGCATATCCATGTTTAGCGATTTAGTTAGGCGGTTGATAGCGACCGCCTGCTAAGAAGACTCTTAGTAGAAACCGCCATGGATGAATTGCGATGCGCTTCTTCTTCGACTACTCCAGTAAGGAGAGACGGATCTTCGATTATGTCGGGTTTGAATTTAAAAGCTCCCGGAAAAGCTGCAGCTCTTGGCGAACAGCCTGAACCAAGACTGGGTCGGCTGGTCGATCGAAGTGTGCAATGCCGACGGCGCAAAATTCTGTTCCCTGCCGATTGACCTCGCCACCATGACGGCCGTCAACGAGCGCCCATCGGGTGTCGTAGCGCTGGCTTCCTAAAGGAAGCTCGCCGCTTTCCAGCCATGAGGCATATCCGGCATCTTAGCTGGGCGGCCAGGGAAGGATTACCAGCGCTTCGCTTGATCAGTTCCTTGCGTTTTTGTTCGCTCGGATTTCGCAAGTGTGCTTGACAGAAATTCGGACAGGTTGCCGCCGGTAAAGAGATAACACCTGATGCCGGCGGCTTTTGCCGCGGCGCAATCGGTCTCCTTATCGCCAATGAGAAAACTTCCGTCTTTGTCGACGGGCCACTTTTCCAATAGATCAAGAATCATTCCAGGAGCCGGCTTCCGCCAGTCGCTGGCCCGGCGATATTTTGGGTCGACCGCATCTTCGTGAAAAGGACAGTAACGTAAATCGTCGATGTGAGCTCCGGATTGAGCCAATTCGATCGAAAGTTGTGCGTGCAACAACATCACGTCTTGTTCGGTGTAGTAGCCCCTGGCCACGCCGGCTTGATTGGTGACGATAAAGACGAAGGCTCCCATGTCGTTGACAGCCTTGACCACAGCTTGCGCTCCGTCGATCCAGCGAAAGCGCTCACGTGACCCAATAGGCCCGTCGTCGTGATTGAGAACGCCGTCGCGGTCCAAAAAAACGGCAGGTCGCTGCCGCTGTCGTGGGATTTCGTGCTGGGCGTGGGAAAATGACTCTGGCACGCCGATATCGATAAAGTAATTGTCAAAGGCCATGCCGCGCAGTTTTCCCTCTTGGGCAAGGCGCGGTAGGACATCCTCCTCGAGCGAGCAAGAGGACGCCAAGTAATTCACGATGCTCGACCGCCAAGCATAGACACCGCCGCTCACCAAGCCGCCGCCGGATTGTGTTGGACGATGCGTAAACTCCGTCACCGTGCCGTTCTTCACTGCGACGACGCCATATCGTGACGCATCGGCCAAGTACCTGACGGCGATCGATCCGATCGCCGAGCTATCCTTCTCAACCAGCGTGGCGAGCTCAAGCAGATTGATGTCGAACCAAGAATCGCCGTTGAGCATTAAGAATGCATCCTCGAGCCGGTCCTGCGCGTGCCATAACGCGCCACCCGTTCCGGCGCGCTCGGGTTCGATCGAAACGCCGATGTCAAGGCCGAAGCGGTCTTTCATCGGCGTGGACATCGCGTAGTCCGCGATTTGGTCTGCGCCGAAACCCGCCAGCAACACAACATTTTTTACGCCATGCCGGCCGAGCTCGAACAGCAACACATCGAGGAAAGGAAGCTCGCCGACCTTTAGGAGTGGCTTTGGCGTATGTGCAGTCAGGCTCCCGAGCCGGGTGCCGAGACCGCCACACAAAATGGCGGCCTGGTCTATCATTCGCTCGCGACAGCCCGCGCTTTCGCCACAGCTTCACTTGGAAATAATCGTTCTTCGACGAGGCCGCACACGATATGGGCGGCCGTAATATGAATTTGTTGAATAAGGGGCGTCGAATCCGAGGGTGCGCGCAAACAGAGGTCACATCGGGAAATCATGTCGCCGCCGCTCTTCCCGGTAAAGCCTACGACGACAAGTTGTTTTTGGTGAGCCGCGCTTATGGCGCGGAGAATGTTCGGTGAGCGACCCGAGGTGGAGATTGCGATGAAGACGTCGCCGGCGGAGCCTAGTCCAAGGATTTGACGTTCAAACACCCTGTCGTACCCGTAGTCATTGCCAATAGCAGTCAGCACCGAAGTATCAGTCGTGAGAGCAATTGCCGCCGCGGGCGCGCGGTCATAATTGAGCCGAGAAAGAAATTCCCCCGCGATGTGCTGGGCATCGGCGGCACTGCCGCCGTTTCCGGCCAACAGGAGCTTGCGGCCACTGGCAAGACTTTCTGTTACCAGATCCACAATCTGCAAAGTTGTCGAAGCAAATTCTGGATCGTCGATAGCCGCTTGGACAATGTCCCGCGATCGCGCCAAATATGCGTGGATGGACTCTGTTGTCACGGCAGCAAATATCCCTCTATGCCATTGAAGAGATCAAGCGCTCGATCCTTAGGCAAATCTAAGCACGCGCTTCGGACAATCCTACCCGTTCGGTCTTGTAGCCACGTTCCAATATCGCCTGCCACCACGGCCTATTCTCTAGGTACCACAAGACGGTCTTGGCAAGGCCTGTTTCGAACGTCTCAGACGCGCGCCAGCCCAATTCGCGTTCGAGTTTTGAGGCATCGATGCCATAACGTCGATCGTGACCTGGCCGATCCGTGACAAAGGAAATCAAGTTGTGGCGAGAGCCCAACGCCGACGGAGCGGCGTTATCGAGCAGATCGCAGATCGTCCTAACCGCGTGTAGATTGGTGCGTTCGTTCCGGCCGCCGATATTATAGGTCTCGCCGACCAATCCCCGCTCCAGGACGAGCGTAAGCGCCGGCGCGTGATCTTCTACATAAAGCCAGTCGCGAATGTACTGTCCGTCGCCATAAATCGGCAGTGGTTCATTGGCGAGACCCTTGATGATCATGTGTGGAATGAGCTTTTCGGGAAATTGATGGGGGCCATAATTATTGGAGCAATTGGTCACGAGCGTCGGCAGTCCGTATGTTTCGCGCCAGGCGCGCACCAAGTGGTCGGACGACGCCTTCGACGCGGAATAGGGCGAGCTCGGCGCATAGGACGTAGTCTCGCTGAAAAGTCCCGTAGGTCCAAGCGAACCGAAGACCTCATCGGTCGAGATATGATGAAATCGGAATTTAGCCTGTGCCGTTTGATCAAGGTTGCGCCAGTAGCGCAATGCCTCGTGCAAAAGCGTGAAAGTACCAACGATATTTGTCTGGATGAATTCGGCAGGCCCATCGATCGAGCGGTCGACATGGCTTTCGGCCGCGAGGTTCATCACATAACGTGGTTGATATTGGTCGAACAGCCGGCGCAGCGCCGGTCCATTGCAAATATCGACGTGGGCAAAGCGATAGCGCGGATGCTCCTTAGCCTGCGGAATTGAATCAAGGCACGCCGCGTAAGTCAGCTTGTCGATATTTACAACGAACGCATGCGTATCGCTGAGCAGATGCCGAACGACGGCCGAGCCGATGAAGCCTGCGCCGCCGGTGACGAAGATGACTGCCTTCTCAAAGCGCATGCGTCAGAGTTCCACGTTGTCCGATTTGGCAAGCGATTGATATATGCTCAAGAGATATTCGCCATAGCTGCTTTTAGCGCAACGTTCGGCGAGTTCCTTGAAATGATCAAGCTTAATATAACCGAGGCGCAACGCGATTTCTTCGGGACACGCGACGCGCAATCCCTGGCGCTGTTCCAGAATTTGAACAAAGTGGCTCGCTTCGACGAGCGTGGCGTGGGTTCCAGTGTCAAGCCAGGCGAAGCCGCGTCCCAGGACTTCGACATATAAATCGCCGCGCCGCATATAAGCTCGATTTACATCAGTGATTTCCAACTCACCCCGGGGTGAAGGCTGCAAGCCGGCGGCAATGCGGACAACATCGTTGTCATAGAAATAAAGGCCGGTGACGGCAATGTTCGACTTCGGTTGCAGCGGCTTTTCTTCAATCGACAGGGCATGTCCCGCGTCATCGAGTTGAACCACACCAAATTGCTCCGGAGTTTTGACGACGTGGCCGAATATCGTGGCACCGCTGGTGCGGGCCTTTGCCCTTTCGAGCAACTCGGGCAGGCCGTGGCCGTGAAATATGTTGTCACCCAGTATGAGCGCGACGCGGTCGGTACTGATGAAATCGGCACCCAAGATGAAGGCATCGGCTAATCCGCGCGGTCGGTCCTGGCCGCGTATGAAATTTGCAGCCCGAAGTCGGAGCCATCGCCCAGCAAGCGCTCGAAAAGCGGCCGGTCCTGCGGAGTGGTAATGATAAGGATTTCCCTGATGCCAGCAAACATCAGCGTCGCCAATGGATAATAGATCATCGGCTTATCGAACACGGGCAGCAATTGCTTCGAAACGACCGAGGTGACCGGGTAGAGCCGGGTGCCTGTCCCACCCGCCAAAATAATTCCCTTCATTTGCTCCCCGATTCCGCACACACGTTTTGCAGGCTACCCTAGCGCGGCCACCGATGCTTGCCCTCGCTTACTGGATTGAGGGGGTCATCGATGCGGAGCGCTCGGGGCTTCTTAAAGCAGCTAATTTGTGACGTAAACGTGCTTTATTGGCAGACTGCCTATGGTAGCATTATTGTATGATCGGCCCAGTCGTTCTCTTTTGACCTACGAGTGTTGTAGAGCCGTTACGGCTCCGATAGAACGGCCTTGGTTCTGGTTCGAGCCGGGTAACGATGGGTCGTATGATTTCGCAGAAGGCGCGTTACGCATTTAAGGCCCTGATCGCTCTTTCAGCTTCACGTCCTGACGAATGCCGACAGGCGCGCGATATCGCAACGAGCGAGCAGATTCCGCAAAGCTTTCTTGAGCAGATTCTGCTCGAACTTCGCCGCGCTGGTTTGGTGGGGAGTCGCCGGGGTCGCGAGGGCGGCCATTTTCTGCTGAAGGACCCAGCCGATATTACATTCGGTCATGTATTGCGCTTGATCGATGGACCGGTCGCGCCACTGCCGTGCCTGTCTCGGACTGCTTACCGTCGTTGCCACGATTGCAAAGACGAAAACACTTGCGCGATGCGCCGCGGATTCGGATGGGCCTATGACGCCACGCTGCAGGTGCTTGAGCAAACATCGATTGCCGACGCTTGTGCCGGCCGCAGCGCATCGGATTACCGGTCGGTCGTTCCGTCTGCCACGCGCAAGCGGCCGTCCGAACACAAGGCCGGCTCCCAGCGGCAGGCGCGCAACCGATACTTGACAAAATAGATCAAGTAAGGAGAGTATTATTGGGCCGCTGCTTGAAACTTAGCGTCAAATCGGACGTTGCATCATCGCACTTGTCGCGGCCGCTGAATTAAACCACGATGTCGGCGGCCAATTCGTCTTCGTGTTTGTGACGTGAAGTCATGAATCTGGTCGGCACCATCAATCCTCTTTACGTATTATCTGGATTCTGCGTCGGCGCGCTCGTCGGCATGACCGGCGTTGGCGGCGGCTCATTGATGACGCCGTTGCTCATCCTGCTGTTCGGAGTGCACCCGGCGACGGCAGTTGGTACCGATCTTCTCTTTGCGGCCTCGACCAAGACTGTAGGTACGTTCGTCCATGGCGCGGCCCGGACCGTCGACTGGACCCTTGTCGGCTTACTCGCTGCCGGCAGCGTACCTGCGACGATCGTGACGTTAATCGTTCTTTCGAGATTCGATCTGCAGGGTGCCCAAGCACAACAGGCCGTCGCGCTCACACTTGGCGGCGTTCTTCTGATCACTGCGATATTTCTGCTGGCCGGAAAAAGCATTCGCGAGCGTTATGCCCGCCGCCTAAGCGACCTCGATTCCCGCAGCGTCCGGTTGTTTACTATCGTGCTGGGCCTGGTCATGGGCGTTCTTGTCACCGCAACATCCGTCGGCGCCGGCGCCATCGGCGTCACTGTGCTGTTGCTTCTACATCCGAAAATGCCGGTAGCCCGCATTGTCGGTTCCGACATCGCCCATGCGGTCCCGCTCACGCTCCTCGCCGGCGTCGGTCACTGGTTTCTCGGCTCCATCAATTGGAGCCTTCTCACCACCTTGCTGATTGGATCGCTGCCGGGCGTCGTTCTTGGCAGTTACCTGGCGGGCCGCGCCGGCGACGGCATGGTACGCATCACGCTTGCAACGGTTCTCATCGTGGTCGGATTTAGACTGATGGGATGAGGTGCAAAGTCAAAAGCTTGTCTCAGTGTTCCTTTGTTACAATCCCACGCTCCGCCAAGACGCGCAGCACGATCTCCGTCAACTGCTCCGGCGATCGGCCGAGCGTGTCCAAGCGTATCTCAGGATGTTCCGGGGCCTCATAGGGCGCGTCGATGCCGGTAAAATTCTTCAGTTGTCCCGCTTGCGCCTTAGCATAGAGTCCTTTCGGATCGCGCTCGATGCAATCCGCGATCGGCGTGTCGACGAAGACTTCGATGAATTCGCCGGGCTCGACCAGGCCGCGCACCATCTCGCGCTCGGCGCGATAGGGTGAGATGAATGAGCATAGGACGACGAGCCCGCTCTCGACCATGAGTTTGGCGACCTCGCCGACGCGCCGGATATTTTCGACACGGTCCGCTTCCGTAAAGCCGAGATCGCGATTCAATCCGTGGCGCACATTGTCGCCGTCCAGCAGCGTGGTGTGATGACCCCGGGCGTGGAGGCGTTGCTCGACGATGCTGGCAATTGTCGACTTGCCGGCACCGGATAAGCCGGTAAACCAGACGATCGCGGGCTTTTGCTTGTTCAGCGCCGCGCGCTCGGTCTTACCGACGAGCAACGGTTGCCAGTGGATATTAGTGCCGCGCCGGAGCCCGAAGATAATCATGCCGGCGCCGACGGTATGATTGGTGAAGCGGTCGATGATGATGAAGGCGCCGGTCCGCCGGTTCTGGTCGTATGGATCGAAGGCGACGGGAAACCCCGTCGATAGGTTGCACACCGCGATGTCGTTCAGATCGAGCTTGGTCGCCGCCAAGTGTTTGCGCGTATTGACGTCGATCTTGTATTTGATCGCGGTGACCGTCATCGGCGTGGATTTGGTGCCGATCCGGCTCAGATAGGAGCGTCCGGGCACCAGCGGCTCGTCGCTCATCCAGATCACATGCGCTGCGAACTGATCGGAGACTTCCGGCCGCGTTTTGGGGCTGACCAAAACGTTGCCGCGCCCGATATCAAGCTCGTCGGCAAGCGTGATGGTGATGGCGTCGCCGGCTTCCGCAGTCGCGACCTCGCCGTCATAGGTGACGATCTGGGCGACTTTCGACGTCCGCCCGGATGTCGCCTCGACCACCGGCTCGCCGACCTTGATCTGGCCCGACGCGACGGTTCCGGCATAACCGCGAAAGTCCTGGTTCGGCCGGTTGACCCATTGCACCGGGAAACGAAACGGCTTGGCCAGGTTTTCGCGGTCGATATCGATCGATTCGAGATATTGCAAAAGGGTCGGACCGCTATACCACGGCGTATTCGCCGAGGCGGCCGTCACATTGTCGCCGAAGCGGGCTGAGATCGGGATCGGCGCCACGGAGGCAAAGCCGAGCTCGGCGGCGAAGGCGTTATAGTCGGCGACGATCTTGTCGAAATTGTCCTGTCGGAATTCGACCAGATCGATCTTGTTCACGGCGACGAGCACGTGACGAATGCCAAGCAGCGAGCAGATCAGCGAATGCCGCCGCGTCTGCACCAGCACGCCCTTGCGTGCGTCGATCAAGATGATGGCGAAATCGGCCCCCGAGGCGCCGGTCGCCATGTTGCGGGTGAATTGCTCATGGCCAGGCGTGTCGGCGACGATGAACGAACGCTTCGCGGTCGAGAAGAAACGGTAAGCGACGTCGATCGTGATGCCTTGCTGGCGTTCGGCCTCAAGCCCGTCCACCAACAGCGCGAAATCGAGATCTTCCCCGGTGGTGCCGTGGCGGGCGGAGTCCTTCGCCAGCGCCGTGAGCTGATCCTCGAAAATCAGCTTCGAGTCGTGGAGGAGCCGCCCGATCAAAGTGGACTTGCCGTCATCGACCGAGCCGCAAGTGATGAAACGCAGCAGGTCTTTGGTCTGGCCAGTCCCCAGTGAACGTTCGAGACGAAAGTCCATCAGAAATATCCTTCGCGCTTTTTCTTTTCCATCGAGGCTGCTTCGTCGGTGTCGATCAGGCGGCCCTGGCGTTCGGAGGCGCGCGCCGTTTCCATCTCGGCGACAATTTCGGCCAGCGTCGTCGCCGGCGATTCAATGGCGCCGGTGAGCGGGTAGCAGCCGAGCGTGCGAAATCGCACCAGACGCATTTCCGGCTTCTCACCGGGCTCGAGCGGCATGCGATCGTCGTCCACCATGATCCATGTACCGCTGCGCTTAACGACCGGGCGCGCTTTGGCGAAATAGAGCGGCACGACCGGAATGTCCTGCAGCATGATGTAGGTCCAGACGTCGAGCTCGGTCCAATTCGACAGCGGGAAAACGCGGATCGATTCACCCGGCCGCACCCGCGTGTTGAAAAGATTCCACAGTTCCGGCCGTTGATTGCGCGGGTCCCAAACGTGATCCTTGGAGCGGAACGAGAAGATGCGTTCCTTAGCTCGGCTCTTTTCCTCGTCACGGCGCGCGCCGCCGAATGCGGCGTCGAAGCCGTATTTATCGAGCGCCTGCTTCAGCGCGTCGGTCTTCATGACGTGGGTGTGCACGGACGAGCCGGAGGCGAATGGATCGATGCCGCGCGCGACGCCGTCCTCATTGATGTGAACGAGCAGATCCAGATTGAGACGTCGCGCCGTTTCATCCCGGAACGCGATCATCTCGCGGAATTTCCACATCGTATCCACGTGCAGGACCGGGAACGGCAAGGGCGCCGGGTAAAACGCCTTGATGGCGAGGTGCAGCATGACGCTGGAATCCTTGCCGATGGAATAGAGCATCACCGGTTTTTTGAATTCAGCGACGACCTCGCGGAAAATCTCAATCGACTCGGATTCGAGCCGCTTAAGATGCTTCGGCAGGACGGTCGCAGTATTGCGGATACCCGGGTGATCGTTCATCACAGCCTGAATTCTACCGATACGAGAAAGCCTGTTGCAAAGTCCGCGGCGAGCTTCGGCCGTTCGAGCGGCCGTTTCACTTCGTCCCACTTTATCATCGGCCAAAGAAAATAGGTGTGTTGCCGGTCTTCAGCAATGAGGCAGCGCTTTCTTAAAGAAGACCGACAGTTGGGATGTTTTGCTGCGCCGTCAGGGCCGCCTTGGGCCGAAATGGGAAGCGGCGCGCCACTCCCGGACAGCGCAATTCGCGCCGGCTCCACGCAAGAACGTCGCGGCTTGGAATGGCGCTACCGGCCCGTCCGATGACCCGAATGAAGTGCAGCTCGGCTTTGGCTTGCGACCCGTTATTAGCTTGGCTTTTTGTTGTTGTTGGGGTGCGGCGCCGGCCTTGCCTGCTGATGCGGTGCAGGAGGATGTGGTGCAGGCGGGTGCGGCGCCGGCGGCTTCGGTGCCGATACGATATGCGGTTGCGGCGGATTCGGCTTTGCGGGTTTTGGCGGCGGCGGGCCGCGCCCAAGCGTCTTGCTTTCGGTGTTCAGAGGCTTGGGCGGTGTGCCACCTTGGTTGAGCGCCGCTGGATTGCCGCCCGGTCCCTTCTTCTTCTTCTCGCGTGGAGTTGCCGCGCCTAGATTCGTCTCCGGCGTCTTCGCCGCATTGGGATTCGTTACCAGCGTCCTAGCTGCAGGTTTTCCTCCCGGCGTGACATTGCCGGGCGTTGCCTTCGCCGCGACGACACCCCTGCCGCTGAACTGGTTCGGCTTGGCGGTCGCAGCGATCGCTGGATGGCCGTGATTTTCGCTGGCGAGCAGGTTGCGGTTGGTGCTCGCGGTTTGCTGGTGTTGTGTTTGTATCGCGGTCGGCGCGACGTGCGGCTCGTGCGCTGCCGCTTCCTGCTCCGGTGTTGCCCGGGCCGTCAGTCCGCCGCTGCCGCCGTTGAAGCTCGTCCTGACATTATTGTTTACGACGACGGTCTCATTGTAGACGTTGGTGACGTGGACGCCGCCGAAATTATTGACCGTCCTATTGTAGGCGAACAGGCCGTTGTTCCAGCGGCCGCCGGCATAGCCGTCGCCGCCGTAGCCGAAGCCGTAATTGACGCCGCCATAGAACCCGACATGCGGGCCCCAATAGCCGTCATTCCAAGCATAAATTCCGTCGCGCCAGCCCCAATAGCCGGGCGTCCAGAGCAGTCCAACGGCAGGCGGCAGCACCCAGGTTCCCGGAACCCAATAATAGCCGTCCGGCCCATAGGCCCAGTATCCGGGCGCCCAAATGTAGCCGAGCGCCGGAAGCGGCGGCTGGTCGTAGGTGGGCAATTCGGGAGGAGCAATTGTGATGTTGATGTCGATTTGCGCGCTAGCGGTACGAGGATTGGCCGCGACCGAAACCACCAAGTACGGTCAATGAGAGCGCAAAGTAGGCGATTAAAGACAAGCGCCGCATAGTATCTCCCAAACTTGAATCGCCGCCTCTCATTAGGCCAACGTTGCGACGCAATGCCGCAATATTAAGGCGGCATCGAGTTCCGCGCCTGCGCGTATCGGTTGGCACGCATTCTCAATTCTTAGCGATTCTCGTCGTGCGATTTTCTACTTTCGGTCCGCGCTGGATTGCTTTCCTGGCTGCGCCCGCTCGACGATCGCCGTGGTGCTATGGCCAGGCACAAGACCAACCAGGATGACATCCCCGCCTGCTTCTTCCACCACGTCGCGACCGACGACATCCTCGCGTTTGTAGTCGGCCCCTTTTATGAGGACAGTTGGCCGCACGCGCTTGATCAGCTCTAGGGGCGTATCTTCCTCGAATACGACCACAAGATCCACGGCTTCGAGCGCGGCCAGCACTTCGGCGCGACCCTCGGCTGGATTGATCGGACGACCTTTGCCTTTAAGCCGCGTGGTCGAGGCATCACTGTTGAGACCGACCACCAGTCGATCGCAAGCGGCGCGGGCTTCGGCCAGCAACTTGGTATGGCCGCGATGTAGAATATCGAAACAGCCATTGGTGAAACCAATGCGCAGGCCGTGTCGACGCCACTCGGCGATCCGCTCGTCGAGGATAGACCAGTCGAATACGATCTTGTCCTCAGGCGCGAGCGATGCCGACGGTAAAATGCGGTGGCGCAACTCGGCGAGCGAGACTGCGGCCGTGCCGCGCTTACCGACGACCACGGCGGCAGCGGCATTGGCGGCGCGCATCGCGGAATCGAATGGTGCTTTCATCGCAAGCAGCACGGCGATGACCGCCGCGACCGTGTCGCCGGCGCCCGATACGTCGCGGACCTTGACCGGATAGGCCGCAATATGCAGCGCCTCGTGGCCTTCGACGTGAAGCGTCATTCCTTCTTCGCTGCGGGTGACGAGGACAGCGTCACTGTCGACGATACGGGCAAGTTCGGCGGCGGCCTTGGCAATCTCGGCCTCGGTCGCAACCGGCCGATGGACGGCCACACCCAATTCCTGGCGGTTTGGCGTAAGGATGGTTGCCCCTTGATAGACGCTGTAATCGTGGCCCTTAGGATCAACAATAACGGGTTTGCCAAGCTGCCGGGCCCTATCAATGATGGCGCGAGTAACCCGCGGCGTCAGCACGCCTTTGGCGTAATCCGAAAGGACCACCGCCCCTACATCAGCCATTGCGGCGATAGCCTTAGTAATGACCGCCGATTCGGTTTCGGCACTTATCGGCCGTGCCGTTTCCCAATCGGCTCGCATCAAGTGGGCCGAGTGGTGCTCGGACACAAAGCGTACCTTGCGCGTCGTATGACGGGTCTCGTCAACGACAAGATGGGGAACGATTGCGGCCTTCAGTCTTGCGAGGGCATCGAGCAGCGTCTGGGCTGCGGCGTCCTTGCCGATAATGCCGACGAACAGACAGCGCGCGCCGAGCGCGGCGATATTGCGTGCGACATTGCCGGCGCCCCCGATTTCGAGTTCGCTTCGCGCGACCGCAAGCACGGGCGTGGGCGCTTCCGGCGAAATGCGCGTGACCTCGCCATAGACGAAATCGTCGAGCATGAGATCGCCGACGCAGAGAACGGTCTGCTGTGAAATAAGCTTCAGTGCTTCTTCAAAATCGAACATGCACGTTGCCGACTGTCTCTTTGATCGTATTCAGCGATAGCGATCGGCGCGATCGAGATAATTCGTTACATAGCGCCGCACCGCAATATCGAGCGGTGTGAAGTCTGCATTATAGCCCGCGCGCCGCAGATTTTCTGTCTCGGCTTGAGTGAAATATTGGTAGCTGTCACGAATTGAATTCGGCATATCGGCGTATTCGATGGCGGGCTCCCGGCCAAGCGCCGCAAACATTGCGGTCATCAATTCGCGAAAGCTATGTGCCGCTCCGGTGCCGACATTGAAGATGCCCGACACCGATGGCGTCTCGATCAGCCAGCGCACCACAGCGGTGGCGTCTTCGACATAGACGAAATCACGTTTTTGCTCGCCGTCAGCGATGCCGGTTCGATGCGACTTGAATAGCCGGATCGGTTTACCGGCTTTGGCGAAGTCGAATTGCTTGGCGAGCAGACTCATCATCTCGCCTTTGTGGTATTCATTCGGCCCGTACACATTGAAGAACTTGAGCCCGGCCCATTGCGGCGGCAGTTTGTCGTTGCGGGCAACGCGCTGAACGATCGCGAGATCGAACAACTGCTTGCTCCAGCCATAGAGGTTCAGCGGCTTAAGCCGCTTGAGTTCATCGCTCGACCAGTCATCGGAATAGCCTTGCTGACCGTCGCCGTAGGTTGCAGCGGACGAAGCGTAGATAAATGGCGTCCGATTGGATGCACACCAATCAAAAAGCCGAAGCGACAGCCGGAAGTTATTTTCCATAATCGCATCGCCATCGGTCGCGGTCGTCGACGAAATGGCGCCGAGATGAATGACCGCATCGAGTTTGCGGCCCTCGAGCCAGCGGGCAAGATCCGCCGGCGGCACGAAATCAGCGATCTGCCGGCTAGCGAGATTGCGCCACTTGCCCTCACTGCCAAGCAGGTCATTGACGACGATGTCAGCGCGGCCGGCCTCGTTAAGGTCCGCGACTACATTCGAACCGATGAACCCGGCCCCGCCGGTGACCAACAACATCGACGTTAAACAACCGGTTGAGTTTTGGGATCGGCCCCCGCTGGCCCGACGTTCATTTGCCCCAATTTTGCGTGCGGGGCAACTCTAGCCTCAGGGGCTTCAGCAGCCAGCGTCGAACTCCGAGGGATTTATACTCATTGCGTGCCCGGCTTGCGAGCAGACTCGCCGTATTATCGGTAAAACCGGAACGGTGATAAAAACTAAAGACGCGCGCAAACCGGAAAGCAATTCCCGCCGAGGCGACGAGGTGGAAGCGGACACCGTCCGTAGCTTCGCTAGGCCAGCCAGCCCATGGCAACGCCGGCGAGGATCAAGACCCCGAGCAGAAACCGATAGACCACGAACGGCCAGCTCGAAAAATTCTCCAAGATCCGCATCAAACCCCAGATCGCGAAAAACGCCGAGATCGACGCGACGACGAGGCCGACAAACAACACGCTCCAGCCGTAAGCATCGAGATGCACTTTATGCAGCTCATAGAGCTCCTTGAGGCCCGCCAGCGCGATGGCGGGCAGGCCGAGCAGAAACGACAGCCGCGCCGCCTCGGCGCGTTCGAAGCCGAGCATGAGGCCCGCCGTCAGCGTCGAGCCGGAGCGGGACACGCCGGGAATGAGCGCGCCGACCTGCGCCAGTCCGATCAGAATTGCATCGGTCAGTGTTGCGTCCTTGATGGTGCGGCGATGCCGTGCCCAGATCTCGGCGCCAGCCAAGAGCAAAGCCATGGCGACACAGGCCCAGCCGATGACGCTGACGTCGCGCAGCGGCGAATTACATCTGTTGAGGATTTTCGACAGTGCGAGCCCAGCAATGCCGATCGGGATCGTGGCGATGACGATCCACATCACGAATTGAATAGACTTGTCGCGGAAGCGGCCGCGCAGCGCCGCCGAAATGGAATCGGTCGCGAGCCAGCGTAGATCGGCCCAGAAGTAGCTGATCACGGCGGCAAGCGCTGCCATCTGCATCGCGGCCGAGAAGGCCGAACCCGGATCCTGCCAGCCGAGCACGGCGGGAACCAGCCGCATATGCGCGGTCGAGGAGATCGGCATCAATTCCGAAATCCCCTGCACGACGCCGAGAATCGCGACCTTCAAATAACCCAGCGCCACGAAACCAGTATCGACGCCCTCGGTGCAAGCATTAGCCATGGTCAGGTCACCGTTTGTCGAAGGGGGCTACGCCGGTTGAGCGCCAGCCGGGTTTCAGTCCGGTTTCTTTTCTAGCGGAGATTCTTAGGAAAAAAGCCTAGCCGAATCAAAATCGAACTGTGGACTATGCCCGATTGGTGCCCAGGAGAGGACTCGAACCTCCACGCCTCGCGGCGCTAGTACCTGAAACTAGTGCGTCTACCAATTCCGCCACCTGGGCAGTGTGGGGCTGAGCAGTGCGGGATAGGTACGGAGCGGCCGCCGCCTTGTCAATCGAGCGAACCGGGGCGCGCCGTCATGCCGGGGCTGTCGAGGTTTCTATCTATCGCGCGAAAGCCGACTCAAACCCGTCGTGGCGCGGCTCAGCCCACCTGCGATCATGGATTTTTGTTTGTTCGCCTCGTACATGATGCCAATGCGGTAGCCGCGTATCCAGGCCAGCTGGCAGATCGTCCGCGTGCAGCCATGTATGAATTCAAACCGCTTTGGAAGGTCGCATAGTTCCGACAGTTCGAGGCAGGCGCCCCCGGCCGAGAGATCGATGACGCGGCAATCGATCGCCTCGGCGTTTCCTCCAAGCAGAATCTTTCCGGTCCGTTGGACCAGACCGGTGGGCTTCGTTCTCATCCACCGCCGTTTCTCGGCCATCAAATATCCAAGCGCTGCATAACTTAAAATGCGGTTAAACAGGCTGTTGCATTGGCTTTACCATGGTGACCGCCGGTACCGGGATCTCCACGACACCCCTGCTGAATATTCCACATTTACTAATTATTTCATCCTAATCGTGTACCTTGACCAAGATAAACCGCTGCGTGCGCTGGCAGCGCAGTTGGCAAATCAACAGTGGGAAATTGAAAATCGACCAGCGCCGCACTCCGGTCAGGAGCGCGACCGAGTGATGGTATCCTGAATGAACCACCATACAGGCTGATCATTTTCTCTCGCATTGAACTGGGAATGAAAATATGCCGCACTCAGGCAAGAGAAAAATAGCACGCAGGTCAAAGCCAAGTTGGCAGCGGTTAGTCTTCTCAGTTCTTGTCCTGATTGGCACAGGTGTTGTTAGCCTGTTTGGTTGGCAACGCTACGTCGGCGCCTCCGCTCAAATACCAGTCGCTTCGATGCCGGCCGCGGATGATTGGTATTCCGGCTCGATCATCTTCACCTCGCCGAACTCCGATGATTGTCATTTATACAAATGGGATAACTCGACTGGTCGCCTGGAACGACATGGTGCCGGGTCCTGTCCAAGCGCATCAAATAGCCAAAGCACCGGGCAGCAAAAGCGCGTGAACGCCATTGCTGACGGGTTTCGAAACAAATAGGCGCCCCATTCCTCGGAGCACAATCCGGGAAACTCGCTCAGTAAATTCGTAATTATGAGAAATTTCGAACTGGGGGCCGATTATGGAAAATTCCACAAGTGATAGCGCAGTGAATACGACGCTTGGAAGAACAGCAAGCGCGCTCTGCTTTCTGCTGGACGCAGAGTTTAGCTTTCGCCGAGACCTTGCCAAGGAGCTGCGTCGCCATGAGATCGAGGTTGTCGAATTCTCGAATTGCTCCCGATTTCTGGATATGGTCAATGATCAAAACCCCGACATTGTTTTCATCAACTTGAACAGTGCCGCGCCGCGCGAGTGCGTTCGCGCGCTGCTGGCTCTCAAGGAATGCGGATATTCCGGCGCCGTTCAGCTGTTTGGCTATTGTGACGAGAGGATACTTGAAGAGTTCGAGGGGATAGGCGGTGATTGTTCACTGACAATGCTGCCGCCAATTGAGAAGCCGATAAAATTCGCGACCGTTTTGCAAATCATCCGCAGCCGTAGATTTGGCTCTGCGGCAGCCCCGTCCGTATCGCTCAACGATGCCTTGGCGGGGAATTTGGTCAAATTCCTTTACCAGCCCAAGCTTGATCTAAGAACCAATGCGATGGTTGGTGCCGAGATGGTCGCACGCGTAGCCCACCCCAAGCTTGGCTCTCTCACACCGGATCAATTCCTGAAGGGAGCCGACGAAGATGCGCTTTTCAAACTGTCGCATTTGGCTCTGGTGAGCGCGCTTGAGGCCGGCGCGCGCTTCCAGAATTTGGGTATGCCGCTAAGGCTCGCGATTAATATTAACGTCGATGATTTGTTGCAGCTCCCCATTAGCGATCTGATTGTAGCGCACCGTTCGAAGCCTGGTGATTGGCCAGGCCTTGTCCTGGAAATACCGGAGCGACGGGTCACCGGCAGAATTGGAAATTTGAAGGCGTGCTTCTCCGGCCTGCAGCATTCCGGAGTTTCGATAGCGATCGATAATTTTGGCTCCGGGTCCTCTTGTCTGAGCATCCTGAACCAGATGCCATTCTCCGAAATCAAAATAGACCGCTCGCTGGTCCAAAGCTGCGCGACCAAACCCGGTAATGCGACCATCTGCAAGACGCTGATCCAGATGGCTCATAATTTTGGCTGCCAAGCTGTCGCCGTCGGCGTTTCGACAGAAGAGGAGCTCAAGATGCTCACGGCGCTCGACTGCGATTTCGGACAGGGCTTCCTGCTCGGCAAGCCGATGTCCGTCGAAAAAATCGATCTTTATTACCAACTGCAACAGCTGGACGGCGCAACACCTTCGATGGTGCCCGAGCTATCCGCGTAATTGCCTTTTTACACCAGTAATCGTCGTCGCGTCAGCCGCCGGAATTCGGGGCGGCAAATCGATGCGGAAACCGCGAGGAACTTATGGGCCGGGCTCGACCGAGTTCCGCACGCGGATCTCGGCCGTAATTCCCTGTACATCGCGAAAACGATGAGGTATTTCGCAAAGAATGAGCACGAAGAGCAAGTCTGAAACGCTCGTCACGGTGTTCGGCGGCTCGGGTTTTCTCGGCCGCCACGTGGTGCGGGCGCTCGCCTATCGGGGCTATCGCATCCGCGTCGCGGTGCGGCGCCCGGCGCTATGCGGTTATTTGCAGCCGATGGGCCAGGTCGGCCAAATCCACGCCGTCCAGGCCAATCTGCGCTACCCGGATTCGGTCGCGGCGGCGTTGCGCGACGCCGATGCCGCGGTCAATCTGGTCGGCCTCATGGTTGAGCGCGGCAAGCAGCGCTTCGACACCCTGATGGCGGAAGGCGCCGAGACGGTGGCGCAAGCGGCGAGCGCCGTGGGCGCGCCGCTGGTCCACATTTCGTCACTCTCCGCCGACCCAAATTCGCCGTCGCATTATGCGCGCACCAAGGGCGAGGGCGAGGCGCGGGTCCGCTTAGCGCAAAGCGCGGCCATTATTGTGCGGCCGTCGGTCGTGTTCGGTCCCGAGGATGATTTCTTCAACCGCTTCGCCGCGATGGCGCGGCTTGCGCCGATGCTGCCGCTGGTCGGCGGCGGCCACACCCGCATGCAGCCGGTGTTCGCTGGCGATGTTGCCGAAGGCGTTGGCAAGGCCGTCGACGGCGACTTGAAGTCCGGCGCGATTTACGAGTTCGGCGGCCCGGACGTGCACACGTTCAAGGAACTGATGCAGTTCGTTTTGGCCACCGTCGGGCGCCGCCGCTTGCTCTTGCCAATCCCGTTCGGCGTGATGCAATTTCAGGCCGCGCTGCTTCAGCTGTTGCCGAAGCCGCCGATCACCCGCGATCAGGTCGAGCTTCTGCGCTCTGACAATGTGGTGTCGGAAGACGCCAAGCGCGACGGCCGCACGCTGGAGGGGATCGGCATCACTCCGGAATCCATCGAAGCGATCGTTCCGACTTATCTGTGGCGCTTCCGCAAGGCCGGCCAGTTCCAGCCGCACGTGGCCTAAGCAAGGCGCTTCAGGATTTTCGCTATCTCGCTTATCGCGCCGCGCGCTAGCTCGGTCGTGTCACACGCGCGCCGAAAACGATTCCGGAATCTTAATAGATTGCGAGCAGGCTCGACGCTATTGCGCGGCCGGCGCCACAATTCGCCGCTTTCAACGCTCTGGCAGGGTTCGGGTACGGATTCGCGCAAGACATCGGGGTAAGGACTCGGACAAGGCTCGCCACATATGTTGACGCTGTTCCATCACCCGATCTGCCCGCATTCCCGCTTCGTGCGGCTGGTGCTGGAAGAATATGACCAGCCGCCGCGGCTGGTGGAGGAACGGGTCTGGGAACGGCGCGCGGAGTTTCTTGAGCTCAATCCGGCGGGAACCACGCCGGTCCTGGTGGAAGAGGGTGCGCCGCCGGTTCCGGGCCCGGCCGTCATCGCCGAATATGTCGACGAAGTCATCGGCACCACTTTCGCCGCCGGCCGGCTGTTGCCGACGGACCCGAATGCGCGCATCGAGGTGCGCCGGCTGATGAACTGGTTCAACGAAAAATTCTTCACCGAAGTGAGCGGCCCGCTGGTGACGGAGCGGGTCTATAAACGCTACATGCCCTTCGACCATGGCGGCGGCTCGCCCGACACCGAAACGCTGCGTGCCGGCAAAGCCAACATCAGGTATCATCTTGCCTATATCGGCTGGCTGGTCCGCGCGCGCGACTGGCTGGCTGGCGACAGCCTGAGCTATGCCGATCTGGCGGCGGCGGCGCATTTGTCCGCCGTCGATTATCTGGGCGATGTGCCGTGGGACGCAGACGAGACAGCGAGGAATTGGTACGCGCGGATCAAGTCGCGGCCGGCGTTCCGCGCGCTGTTAGTCGAAAAACTGTCCGGCCTGACGCCGTCGCAAACCTACGCCAATCTCGATTTCTGACGCCTGACGCGCTGAAGACGGCGCTCGCGCAAGCCGCGCGCACACACGGCTTCGACGCGATCGGTATTGCGCGTCCGGAGGCGATCTCGCAGGCGGCGGAGCGATTGCGCGCCTTTCTTGCCGCAGGCGCGCATGGCGACATGGCGTGGCTTGCGACCAATGCGGAGCGGCGCTCCAGCCCGCGCGCGATGTGGCCCGATGTGCGTTCGATCATCATGCTCGGCGTCAATTACGGACCGCAACAGGGCCCGGATGCCGATCCGCTGGCAATCCTGCAACAGCGCACGCGCGGCGGCATTTCGGTTTACGCCCGCGGCGACGATTATCACGACGTGATCAAGCCGCGGCTGAAAAGCCTCGGCCGCTGGCTGATTGACCAGGCCGGCGGCGACATCAAAGTGTTCGTCGATACCGCGGCCGTGATGGAGAAGCCGCTCGCTGCAGCTTCTGGTATCGGCTGGCAGGGCAAGCACACAAACCTGGTGTCGCGGCAATTCGGCTCGTGGCTGTTTCTCGGCGCCATTTTCACAACGCTCGAACTGCCGCCGGACACGCCGGAGGAGGATCATTGCGGCAATTGCCGCGCCTGTCTCGATATCTGCCCGACCGCGGCATTCCCGGCGCCGTATCGTCTCGATGCGCGGCGCTGCATCTCCTACCTCACCATCGAGCATAAGAGCGCCATTCCGCGCGAATTGCGCGCGCCAATCGGCAACCGTATCTACGGCTGCGATGATTGTCTCGCGGTGTGTCCGTGGAACAAATTTGCCGTGACGGGTCATGAAGCGAAACTCGCAGCACGCGATGAATTGCGCGCGCCGCGTCTTGCCGATCTGGCACGGCTCGACGACGCAGGCTTTCGCGCGCTGTTCGCCAAGAGTCCGGTCAAGCGCATCGGTCGCGCACGCTTCGTGCGCAATGTGCTGATCGCGATCGGCAATTCCGCAGACGAAAGTCTTGCCGGCGAAGCCGAGCGATTGCTCGACGACTCGCTGCCGCTTATTCGTGGCGCGGCGATCTGGGCGCTCAGCCAACTCGACCCCGCACGCCTGCGCCGCGTAGCGCAAAATCACCGCGACGAGAGCGATCCGGAAGTGATTGCCGAATGGACCGCGGCGCGCGAGCATGGCTGAATGACCACGCTGGTTTGTTTCGGTTTAGGCTATAGCGCCGAACATTTCGTCGTCGCCTACGGCCGGAAATTCGATTGCATTGTCGGCACCGTGCGCGGGCGCGAGCGCGCCGCGGTCTTGAACGCCTATGACAAGGGACGCCTGCAGGCGCTGGTGTTCGATGGCACGCGGCCGTCGGCCGAATTGAATCGTGCCATTGCCGAGGCCGATTGCGTCCTCGTCTCCGTCCCGCCCGGCGAGAACGGCGACCCGGTCTTGGCGGCGTGCGGCGACGCACTGTCGCGCGCGAAAAATCTGCGCGAGATCGTCTATCTCTCGACTATCGGGGTCTATGGCGACCGCGGCGGCCAATGGGTCGATGAGACCACGCCGCCTGTGCCGGAATCGGGACGAGGCAGCGCGCGGCTTGCCGCCGAGCGTGACTGGCGCTTGCTTGGTGAGCGCAACGGCGCAGGTGTCGCGGTGCTCCGTCTCGCCGGCATTTACGGGCCGGGACAGAATGCGCTTGCCCAGATCGCCCGCGGCAAGGCGCGGCGCGTGGTGAAGCCCGGCCAGATCTTCAACCGCATCCATGTCGCCGATATCGCGCAGGCGATCGGTGCCGCGTTTACGCGCCGGGCCGCCGGGATTTTCAACGTCGCCGATGACGAGCCGTCGCCGCCCGGCGACCCGATCGTCTTTGCCGCGCGACTCTTGGGCGTCGCGCCGCCGCCGGAAATTCCCTTCGTGGATGCCGCGCCCGCGATGTCGCCATTGGCGCTGAGCTTCTGGCAGGAATGCCGGCGCGTGCGCAATGGCAAGCTCAAGAACGAGCTCGGCGTCGCGCTGCGCTATCCGACGTATCGCGAAGGTCTGAAGGCGTTGTTTGACGAGAAGTAATGGCCGTCATTGCGAGGAGCGAAGTGACGAAGCAATCCGGTTCCCCGGCACCGAGCTGGATTGCTTCGCTTCGCTCGCAATGACGAGGCTTAGTGCAAGCTCGGGCCTTTGAGGAACCGGTTGCGTTCACTCGATTTCACCCGCAGCTCCATGGTTTCGCCGTCGCGATAAATCGTGATCGGCACGTCGACGCCAGCCTGGCCCTGCGCCCAGATGTTGCGGAAGAAGCCGGCGAGATCGTTGACGTCCTTGCCGGCGACCGACAGCACGATATCGCCGGTGCGGATGTCGGCCTTCTTGGCCGGGCCGCGATCGGCCAAGCCGACGATGACAAGGCGGTTTTCCACCTCGGTGGCGTAGAGGCCGAGCCACGGCCGCGGCGGCATATTGCGGCGGCCGAATTTGAGCAGGTCGTCGACGATCGGCTTCAGCAGATCGATCGGAACGATCATGTTGATGTTCTGCGGCTTGCCCCGCTCGCCCGCCTGCTGCAGCTGCAATGAGCCGATGCCGATGAGGTCGCCGGCCGGTCCGATCAGCGCGGTGCCGCCCCAGTTCGGATGCGCCGGCGAGGTGAAGATCGCTTCGTCGAGCACGTATTCCCAATAGCCGGCAAATTCCTGCTTAGCGACGATGCTGGCGGCGACCGAACGCTGCCGTCCGCCGGCGCCGCCGACGACGACACGCTCGCCGACCGCGGCGGCTGCGGATTCGCCGATCTCGAGCGCCGGCACGTCGAGCTTGGCGAGCGCCTGAACCAGCCCGAAGCCGGTCTCCTGATCGTAACCCAGGACATGGCCCGGCACGGAGCGGCCATCGTTGAGTGTGATCCAGATCGTGTCGGCTTCGGTAATCAGGTAGC
Source organism: Xanthobacteraceae bacterium (assembly GCA_035642635.1). Taxonomy (GTDB): domain Bacteria; phylum Pseudomonadota; class Alphaproteobacteria; order Rhizobiales; family Xanthobacteraceae; genus BOG-931. The sequence continues at coordinate 4,111 of DASQRX010000104.1, read as the reverse complement.
CGACGGTGAGGATGAGACCGTTGCCGCGGATGATCACGCCATTGCCGGCGCGCTCGGTGCCGAGCGTCTCGGCCGTGAACGCGTCCGCCGGCACGGTTGTGCGCAGCGCGACCACAGACGACAGCGCGCGGTCGAGATCGTAGGCATAGTCCTCCGACTTTGGCTGTGAAGCGGACGGTATCTTCCAGTCGCTCACCGATGGCATCGGGCTATCCCTTCGCTGTTCGAGCGTATTTGTTGCCTACGAGACTCCTAATCAAGGCTCCTAATCAAGCCCATTTTCAAGCCCACCGAACGCCGTGCCGGCAAACCCTTTGCGATCAGCTGCCGGAAATACCCGCGTTCAAAAACTCCTTAGACCATTTCGAATAATCGGCTTGCCGCGTCGCCTGCTTCATCAGGTCGGCGGACGCGACGGATTTGATGCTTGAAGGCTGAGCGCCGTCGCGCAGCGCCTTCAGCGTTTCGTGAACGGCGTTCACCGCCGCCATGAACGGTAAATGGCCTTGCAGACAGACGCGGACATTGCGGGCGCTAAGATAGTCGAGATCGTAGAGCTCGGCGCCGGCGCCGCCCAGGAATATTGGAAGTTTGACGGCTGCAGCGACGGCGTCAAGATGGGCGCGGGTTTTCACCCCGGCCATGAACAGCATATCGACGCCGGCTGCTTCATAGGCCTGCAATCGCGCAATCGTGTCCGCGACGCCGGTCATCGCCATGGCGCTGGTGCGGCCGATGATGAGGAGCCGCTTGTCTTGGCGGCCGGCGAGCGCGGCCTTCATCTTGCCGACGCCCTCGGCGATCGGAATGAGCGTCGCGCCGGCCGCGCCGAAGCTCGTCGGTAGCGCGGTGTCTTCGATCGTCAATCCGGCGACGCCCGCGGTCTCGAGTTCTTCGACCGTGCGTTTGACATTGAGTGCATTGCCGTAGCCGTGATCGGCATCGACGAACAGCGGCAGCTTGCCGGCGCGATTGATGCGATAGGCCTGCTCGGCAAATTCGGTCAAGGTCAGCATGACGATGTCGGGCGCGCCGAGCACGGTGAAGGAGGCGATCGAGCCGGCGAACATGCCGGCCTCGAATCCCAGATCCTCGGCGATGCGCGCGGAGATCGCGTCAAAAACGGAGCCCGGATAAATGCAGCGCGGTCCGGCGATGATCGCGCGAATTCTTTCTCGTCGGTCGGTCCAATCCATCGTGGTGTCCCCAATGCTCTTCGTCTCTTACGTGGCTCTGCCTGTGATGTCCGATCGCCGGCGATCGGGCGCGCAGTTCTAGCACGGACGAGCGGCCGCGGCTCGCCAACCGGGCCAGCGCATTCAACGTGCGGCGGCTGTGCCGCCGCATTGACTTATTTGTTTTGTGCCGCGGCCTGCTTCTGCAAGTCGTCGAGCTTCTTCTGCAGTTCGCTCGCCACCAAGGCGGAGTTCGTGCGGTCGTCGGCCGCCTCTTTCTGCACCTGCTCCCACTTGGCAGTGGCATCCTCTTCGTTCCACGGCCGCTTGGTTTCGGGATTGAAGACCCGCTGCTATGCAAGACTCTCCAGCGAGCGGTGATAATCCTCGAGATTGAGGATGCGGTCGCGCTGCCGGAAATAGAAATTGGTGCCGTCAAATTCGCGGCAATGCGCAAGCCCGTTGCCGAATGTTTGCTGCGCCATTTTGGCGTCGAAGATCTTGCCTTTGAGGTCATTGATCTCGGCGGTCTGTGCGCGGACCGCGCTCGAACAACCCAAAGCAAGTGCGATGAAAAATATCGGACGCACGGCCATACGCCGGAAGCCGATCCGCGACATCGTCTTGTCCCCACAAGTCAGCGGCTGCATCAGCCGATGTCCCCACATCGTTGGCGGCCGCCGATTTTCCGCCGGACCTTGAATCAGTAACACATTCCGGACGCCAGAGTGAGTTCCATCTGTGGCAATACGGCATCGTCGGCAAATTACCAATTGTTCACCATCGCAACGGAACTCACGGCAGCGGAGCCGGATCGCCGCCAAAAACGCGCCCTTGCGCCTTGTTCCCGCCAAATGTGCCCGGCAAAAACTGGCTTGAAATACGGGTCGCTGGGGGTTTGTCTTGGGTGCAAGTGTCCGCGTTATTGTCCTCCGTGTCGTCGTCGTGGTGTCCGCCGTTGCGGGTGTTTTTGCCGGCGCGCTCGGCACCGTCGCCGCCCAATATTACCCGCCGCCGCCAGGTTACTCGCCGCCGCCTTATGCCGGACAGCCGGTCTATCGCGACGTCAATGGCGTACCTTATCAGCAAGACGCCTATGGCCGGCTTTATTCCCCGCAGCCGCTCCCGGAAGAAGAAGGCGGTCAAGTCTTTCGGCGCCCGCCGGCCGACGTCTCCGGCGATCCGGCTGATGTGACCGGTTCGATCCGCGGCGCCTCGGCACCGCCGCCGGGCGTACAGCCGAGCCGCAGCAACGTCGTCGCCTCGCTGCCGCCCGAAGAGCAGCCCGACCAGGGTCCGACGAGTCTGCCGCCGCAATTCCGCCGCCAGATCGTCGACTACAACACGATCGAGCCTGCGGGCACCGTCGTGATCGATACGCCGCACACCTACCTCTACCTCGTGCTCGGCGGCGGTAAGGCGATGCGCTACGGCATCGGCGTCGGCCGCGAAGGCTTTACCTGGACCGGCACCGAGCACATCAGCCGCATGAAGGAATGGCCGGATTGGTTCCCGCCGAAGGAAATGATCGAGCGCCAGCCCTATCTGCCGCGCTTCATGGCTGGCGGCGACACCAATCCGCTTGGCGCGCGCGCCATGTATCTCGGCAACACGCTCTATCGCATCCATGGCACCAATCAGCCATCCACCATCGGCACTTTCGTGTCGTCGGGCTGCATCAGGCTGGCCAATGACGATGTTTCCGACCTCTATAGCCGGGTAACCGTCGGCACCCGCGTCGTCGTCATGCCGGGCGCCCAGGCCAGCGCGGTTCCGCCACAAGCCCCCTTCGCCCGCTAGGCGCGGGCAGCGCCTCTCTGCCGGGCAGTGGTGCGAGATTGTCACAAAACTTTGTATTTTTCCCGCCACGGTGCCGCCCGAATCATTTTTGCGATTGATTTTTCAACGACTCGGCTAAATTCACATCACCGGAATTTATGGATCCAGCAGTGCGTTGGCCGAGTGCCGTTGTTGGCCAGTTGGCGACGTCGGCGCGGTGCCACGTGACCGCTAAGCGTGTTCCTGAAACGTGGATCGTGAAATCCGATCGTAAAATTTGTCCTCGCGATGATCTCCAGCCCAAGTGACGGTGCTTCTCTCGGGATCGCGCGTGGGCGTTCGGCGAGGTGGAATGTTTCCCAACGTGCGTCTGATGATTGTGGCGATGTCGGCCTCGTTACTGGCGATCGTCTGCGCCATGGCCATGTTCGCGGCGTTCAGCGCCACGCATGAGCTGCTCTCGGCGCAGCCGGGCGGCAGGCCCGCCGCTGCAAATTGCTTTTGGCGACGAGGCCTCGGTGCCGGTCGTAGACGGCAAGCCGTCGCCGTTCGGCGTTCGCTTTCAGTTGAACACACGGCCGACGCCGAACGGCCCGGTGATCGTCGCGGTGCCGGCGGGGGCACTCGAACATGAGCCGCCGCCCGATGCTGCCGCAACGGCTGAAGCGGCGGCCAGTGCCACGCCTGATGCGGAAACCGCAGGCGAGCCGCAATCGCCATCGGACGACACGCTGACAACCGGATCTGTTCAAGCGAGCAGGACCGGCGACGTCATGACCATCGCAGCCAAGCCGGACGACGCCGACAAGGACGACGTTACCGCTACCAACACAGTGCCGGCGCGGCCATCGGTCGCCGAGCGCCTGGCTGTTCCGGGCGCTTCGCCACGCGTTGCTCCGGAGATCAGGATCGTGGCCCGGGAAGCGGAGAATCCGGCGAGCGTGAACACGTCACCGGCGCCGACGCTTGCGCACAAGGTCAACAAGCGCCGCAAGCTTGCCGCGCACCTGCCTCAGCTGCATCACTTCCGCAGGCCGCATATTCACGCCCCTGCGGCGGTGACCAATCAGACGCCCGGCTATTTGCAGCCCGATGGATTTGCGTCGCCAAGCGGTCTCATGCAGCCGAATGTGAATGCCTTAGCGCAGCCGAACGGC
>DASQRX010000103.1:0-18648 GCA_035642635.1 Xanthobacteraceae bacterium | reverse complement strand
CAGCCGGTTGATGAAGTCCACGATAGTGTCGAGCGTGAGTTCGGGTGCCTCGCGCTGCGGCACATGGCGGACCCCCGGAAATATCGCGGTCTCGACCGGGCAATAGCACTCTTCTTTCACGATCTCGACTTGCCGCAGCGTGCCGTATTGATCGTCTTCACCCTGCACGACCAGGACCGGAACGCGAATGTAGCCGAGTGCGTCAGTGATGTCCCAGGTGGCAAAGTCGCGATGCAGCCACGGCTCGTTCCACGAGCGGAAGGCGCAGTCGACATCGGCGTGCCAGGGCGCAAGCTTTTCGCGCAACGCACCGCCCGCGAAGGACTTGCCGGCGCGGCGGATTTCGGCGAGCCCTTTTTCCTCGGTGAAGAAATGCGGCGCGATCAAGACGATGCCGCGCACGCGATGATCCTGCATGCTGCCGGCATAAATCGCTGCGATCGAGGCGCCGTCGCTGTGGCCGAGCAACAGGCCGCGCTGAAAACCGATGGCGTCGAGCACGCGCGGCAACACTTCACAGGCCTCCTCATTGAGGAACGCGGTCGTGCGCGGCATGTTCCCGGGCGGCGATTTGCCGTAACCTGAGCGCGAATAGACAAAGACGCCGGCGCCGGTCGCCGCGGCAATATCGTCGGGAAACGATCCCCACAGCCCGGTGCTGCCGAGGCCTTCGTGCAGCATGACGATGGTCGGCGCGGCGCCGGGCCGCGGCCCGATCATGCGGTATTCGAGCCGCAGCGGCGCAACGTCGAGAAAGCCTTCGTCTGACAGCTTTTGCGCCGGCATCGTTTCGCTATTTTCCCTGCAATCCCAACAAAGTTGTGACGATCCGCGACAGCTTGGCAAAGCTCTCTTCCGCCGTGTCGCCCGAGGTGTCGAGCTCGGCCTGCGCGCGGGCATAATCGGCGCGCCGCGCTTCAAGGATCGCCATCAGGTCGGCCATGGCGGCGCGGTTCTGCGCCATCGGGCGGAAATCGCCCTGCGCCATGACGCGGCTCATGTGATCTTCCGGCCGCGCCTTGATCCAGATCGTGTGCGTCTTGCGAAGCAGCAATGTGTAGGTTTCGCGACTAGAGACGATGCCGCCGGCTGTCGTGATGACAGCGGAGTCATTTGCGCCGATGACGCGCTCGAGCGCCGAGCGCTCGTGACGGCGGAACGTTGCGGTGCCGGCCATTTCGATCAGGTCGGGAATGCGGGCGCCGTAATCGTCCTCGACCACGCGGTCGAGTTCGATGAACGGGGAGCCGAGATGTTCGGCAAGCCTGCGCCCGAGCGTCGATTTGCCGGCGCCGCGCAATCCGACGAGCGCCATGCGCCGCGCCCGGTCGGCATGTCCCGGACGCGCGACGCGCGCTTCGATCAGTTTGGCCAGCGCCGGCAATTCCCCTTCCGGCACTTGCGCCAGCAAATCGAGAACGGGGGCGAGCGCTGAATTGGGTGCGCCCGATTCGGGCAAGAGCCCGGCTATCGGAAGATCAAGCGCAAGCGCGATGGCGCGCAATACGCTTGCCGACGGATTGCCGGCGCCGCTTTCGATCTGCGCCAGATAGCGCTCGGAGGTTTCAGAAGCTTGCGCCAATTGCCGCCGCGTCATGCCGCGCTTGGCGCGATGGCTGCGCACTTCGCGGCCGATGGCGGCGAGGTATGCCGCGACGGCAGCCGACCCGCTCGGCGCGGCGGGCGCGTTCTTGTGGCGGGCTTTCGGCTTGGCCGTGGGCAAGGCGGGATGTCCCTATGCACTATAGTTCATACGCATCATGCACGGGCAACCGCGAAGTGGCAACCGGATGCGGAGGACCCCACGGGGCCGAACGCGCTGGTGCTCAGCCCAACATCTTGCGCCAGCCGCCGTCCGATTGCGAGGGCTCGGGTTCGGTTTCGTCGACAGCATCCGGGCCGGGATCGTCCGGGGCGTGAACGAGCGGAATGACCGGCTCGGCTTTGATCCCAAGCGGCGCTGGTTCTGTTTTGGGCTCTGTTGCCGCCTGGGTCTGTTCGATGAGTGCGGGCGGTGAAACCACCGTCGCCATTGCGGGCGCCGGCGCCGGAGCAACATTTTCATGCTGCGGCAGAGCGGTGACTTCAACCGGCGGGGCCGCTGACGGCTCGGGCTCGATCACCGGAGCGCTCAGCGTGCCGGCGAGCGGCACGCGCCACTCAAAGGCGTCGATGCGGCCCGTCACCGGCGACGCCGGCAGCCAATGATCGGAAACATAGCCGTCGGCGGTCCAGGCCGGATCGGGCGCGGCGTGCACGGCGCGCGCGGTCCATTCGCGGGCGTGGCCTTCGTCGTTGCGCTCGGCGCGCTCCAGCGCCGCCATCAAGAGACACACTCGCTTGGTCGGCTTGTCGAGATAGGGCGCGAGCGCCGCGTGCGCTTTGGCGAAGTCCCGCGCATTGAACGCGGCGCGCGACAGCGCCAGCGCGGCTTCGATATGGTCGGGCGTCGACTTCACCAGCGCTTCGATGCGCTTGAGCCGGTCGCGCGCAGCGTCGCCGTAGCGCAGCTGCGCATGGGCCTCGGCGAGGTCCGGATGCGGGTTGGCGCGCCAGGCTTGGTTGATGATGCGGGCGGCTTTGCGCAAATAGCCGCCTTCGGCGAGGAGCCGGCCGGCGAGCGTCGCCGCCGGGATCAAGTCCGGCGCCAGCTGTTGCGCTTCGAGCGCCAAGGCCTTGGCGCTGTCGCGATCGGTATCCTCGACGGCGAGCGCGCGGGCGGTGAGCAGCACGGCGCGCTGGCGGCGATAGCCCGCTTTGTCGAGCGTGTCTTTATGGCGATCCAAGAGCGCGAGCGCGCCGGCCCAGTCGCCGGTGGCGCAGCGGAATTCGAGCACCGCGCGCCCGGCCCAGCCCAGCGACGGCGTGGTGCGCGCCGCTTCCTCGGCGAAGGCGCGCGCGCTCGTCACGTCGTTCCGGCGGCGCGCCTCGTGGAACAGGCCGTGCAGGCCGAGCGCCTTGGTCTCGGCGCGATGGGCCATGGCGTGGAATACGCGTTCGGCCGCTTCGCGGTCGCCGGCGAGCTGCGCCGCCTGGGCGCGGAGGAGGAGCGCCAGCGGTTCGCCGGGGGCGAGCTTGTCGACCTGAGCGGCATGTTTGCTCGCGGCGGCGACGTCGCCCGCGCCGATCGCGATCAGTCCGTTGGAAATGGCCGCATAGGCGCGTACGCCGCGGCGCTCGCGCCTTCTGCGCGACAGCACGAAGGGCGAGCGCAAGATCAAGCGAATCAGTATCAAGATTACGACCAGAGCGATCAGCAACGTCAGAATCGCGACACTCGCGACCAAGAGGGACGTCTCCCTGTGCTGTCCCTGCCACGTAAGGACAACGTTACCTGGCTGATCCGCGATCCAGGCGAATCCGAGCGATGCCAGCCCAACAATGATGAGGAATAGAACGACGCGGATCATTGCGCGGCCGGTCTGCTGAGCGCCGCAAGCGCGTCGGCCGTGATGTTTCGGCTTGCTGCAATGGCGGCCTCGCGCGCCTGGGCTCTTTTGACCCAGTCGGCGGCGAGGGGCTTTGCGCTGTCCGGCAGAGCCGCGATTTCGTTAAGCGCGGCGGCGATGTCGGCGTGACTGGCGTCGATATCGATCCGGGCGATCACCGACGCCGGATCGTTACCGATCGGCGCATCGACCGGCGTGATGCGGACGAGATTTTGTGCATTGGCCTCAAGCTTGCTCAGGAAGCTTGCGTCGCCGGACGATGTGACCGCTGCCTGCCGCAACGCCGGCACCAGCGTCGCGAGTTCATGCGCCAGCGCGTCGGCGTGCGGCATTCCGATCGCCGCAAAAGCTTCAAGCGGAGCCGTTGCGCTTTGATCGGCGCCGAGCGATTGCACGGCTTTCAGTTCGGCTTGATACGGCGCGCCGCGCTCGACCGCGGCGCGCAGCGCTTCGGCGGCGACGGTCAAGCGCGCCACCTGATCGGCGCCTGCCGGCGGATGCGCGACCTGTTCCGAAACGGCTTTGACGGCGCTTTCCAGCGCCGCGATCCGGTTCGCCAGCGCCTCAAGGTCGGAACCTTGAACGCCCGGTTGTTCGGCATTTTTCGTAGCGTCCGCGACGGACGCGGCCGAGACCGCTTGGTTTTGCGCAGCCTGCGCGGTTGCCGCAATATCATCCGTGCGGCGGTGGAGTGCGGCGACTGAATCGCCAAGCATTTTCGCTTGCATTTCCAGCGCCGTGAGCCGGTTGCCAAGCTCCGGCGGGATAGCGGCTTCCGGCTTTGGCGCTTGTATCGCGCGCTCGATCTTATCGAGCCGCGCCGAAACTGTGGCATTCAAGCCGTTCGTCGCGGCGCCAGGTGTCGCGGCGCCAGGTATCGGCACGGTCGACTCCGTGACGACATCGCGTGCGAGCGTAAAACCGGCAAGCCAGAGACCGACCAAGACCGCCGCGGCTGCAATCGCTCCAATCGCCGCGCTCACCGCATGGGCGAAGAGGCGGACTTCCGATTTTGACGAAGGATTTGGACCCGAGGTTTCCGGCGCCGCCACCGGCTCAGCCGGCGCATCGGCTTTTCTTGCTGGCTCGGCTGCGGCCGCAGCGGTATCTGGCGGCGCTTTCGGCTGTTCGACTTCCGTCGCCTTAAGTTCGATCGTCGGCGGCCGCCGGCCTGATGTGCTGTCAGACTCGCTCATCATCGTGTCCCTGCGGCCGGCTCGCTGATCGACACCACGGCATAGTACGCGTCCGAGTTAGCGGCAACATGTCGAATAGTCAGGAAAGACGGTGGAATAAGGTTTAATCAACAGCAAAGCGCGATCAAAGCCGCTTCGTCCGGCCGCGCCGCGACACGCACATTCACCGCCCCGGCCTCGGTTAGCGGTTCGGCGATTCGGCCAGAAAGACAATAATGAACCGGCTTGCCGAGCGCGTGAGCCAGAAGGCCGGTATTGCGCGCCGCATTGACGTAAGCCTCGGCGCTGCGGCGTGAGAAGTGCAAAACCCCGTCGAGCCCGGCCGCCAATGCCTCAGCGGCTTGGCGCGGCAGGTTTGCGGTGACGACGGCGCGATACACCAGCGCCGTATGCACCGTGAAATTGCGGCCGCGGAGCAGGCCGGCAAGATCGCCGGAGCGCTCCTCGCCCGCGAGATAGAGCAGGCGCGCTGGCGGGCTTATGCGGGCCGCGACGAGATTGGCGAGATCGTTCACATTGCCGCCGGCCGATGTGACACTGGCGAAGCCGGCATCGCGCATCGCCTGCGCGGTGCGGTCACCGACGGTGAAGACCGCAACGCCGCGCAATTCATCACGCCGCCGGTGGCTAGCGATGGCCCGCACCGCATTGGCGCTCGTCACCAGAAGCGCCGCCCAGGGCCCGGCGCCCAAATCGGCATCGGGCAATAGTTCAAGGTCGAGCAGCGGCGCAATGATCACTTCATGGCCGAGCGCCCGCAGCGTGGCGGCGGTGCGTTGCGCATCGGCTTCGGGCCGCGTGAGGAGAATCCGCACCGCTTTATTCCTCAAAGAAACCGGGACCGGCACGCGCTTTCAGGTCACGGCCGGCGTCGGCGCCAAGCTTTGCGGCGTCGGCGCTGCGGCCCTCGCGCGCAACGTCCAATACTTCGCTGCCGTCCGTTTTTGCGATCAAGCCGCGGAAGCGGAAGCTGTCGCCCGCCGCCCGGGCATAGCCTCCGATCGGCGTGCGGCAGGAACCGTCGAGCACGCCGAGAAATGCGCGCTCGGCCGCAAGCGCCGTCGCGGTGTCGGCATCGTTGATCGCGGCGACCAGCGCGTGCGTCTTGGCGTCATCGTCGCGCGTCTCGATCCCGATTGCGCCTTGGCCGACGGCTGGAACAAATTCATCGGCATCGAGCAGTGACGACGCTGCCGCGAGCAGTCCGAGCCGTTTCAAGCCGGCGACCGCGAGAACGGTTGCATCAAAGTCTCCGGCTTCGAGCTTGCGCAGCCGCGTCTCGACATTGCCGCGCAGCGGCACGATCTTGAGGTCCGGCCGCACATGCTTGACCAGCGCCTGCCGCCGCAGCGACGCGGTGCCGACCACGGCGCCGCCCGGCAGATCGCGCAGCGTTTTGACGTCACGGCCGATAAACGCGTCGCGCGGATCCTCGCGCGGCAGGAACGCCGAAAGGACGAGCCCGCCCGGTAGCACGGTCGGCATGTCCTTTGACGAATGCACCGCGAGATCGATCGCGCCGGCAAGCAGCGCCTCCTCGATTTCCTTGGTGAACAGCCCTTTGCCGCCGGCTTCCGCCAGCGGGCGGTCCTGGATCGCGTCGCCGGTGGTGCGAATCACCTTGATGTCGATCCGCTCAGGCTCGAGGCCGCAGGCCGTGGCGAGGCGGCTTTGCACCTCGCGCGCCTGCACCAGCGCCAGCGGGGAACCGCGCGAACCGATGCGTATGACGGACGCCGTCGTCGGAGATTGTGCCATCGGGCCTTCAAATGCTACGCCGCCAAGGCTCTGCTACGCCGCGAAGGCGTTTCCGGATATAATACACCGATGATCGTCCTGGGCATTGAAACCACTTGCGACGAGACCGCCGCCGCGGTGGTCGAACGAATCGACGATGGCCAGGGGGGCATCAAAGGCCGCATTTTATCCAATGTGGTCCTGTCACAAATTGGCGAGCATGCCGAATTCGGCGGCGTGGTTCCCGAGATCGCCGCCCGCGCCCATGTCGAGGCGCTCGACCGCATCATCTCCAAGACCATGGCTGAGGCTAAAGTGGCTGAGGCGAAGGTATCATTTGAATCGCTTGACGGCATCGCCGCGGCCGCGGGCCCGGGCCTCATCGGCGGCGTCATCGTCGGGCTGACGACCGCCAAGGCCATCGCGCTCGCCCACGGCAAGCCGCTGATCGCCGTCAATCATCTTGAAGCGCACGCGCTCACGGCGCGGCTCACCGACGCGGTCGAATTTCCCTATTGCCTGTTTCTCGCGTCCGGCGGCCACACCCAGATTCTCGCGGTGCGCGGCGTCGGCGATTATGTGCGGCTTGGCGGCACGGTCGACGATGCGATCGGCGAAGCCTTCGACAAGACGGCGAAGCTGCTCGGTCTCGGTTATCCGGGCGGCCCGCTGGTCGAGAAGGAGGCGGCGCGCGGCGATCCCGAGCGGTTTGCCTTGCCGCGGCCGATGAACGGACGCCGCGACGCCGACTTCTCGCTCTCCGGCCTCAAAACCGCGTTGCGGATCGAAGCGGAGAAAATCGCGCCGCTCAGCGATCAGGACGTCGCCGATCTGTGCGCGTCGTTCCAGCAAGCTGTGGTCGACGTCGTCAAAGACCGGCTGCGCAGCGGTCTACGCATGTTCCGCCTTCGCGTCGATACGCCCAAGGCGCTGGTCTGCGCCGGCGGCGTCGCGGCCAATCAGGCGATCCGCAAAATCTTGCACAAGGTGGCCTTTGAAGTCGGCGCCGATCTGGTGGCGCCGCCGCCGGCTTTGTGCACCGACAATGGCGCGATGATCGCCTGGGCCGGCGCCGAGCGGCTGGCGCTGGGCTTGACCGATGGGCTCGACGCCGCGCCGCGTGCGCGTTGGCCGCTCGCGGAGGTGACCAAAGACGCTTTGGAGAAGGCGGCGGCGGCGTTAGGCCGGAGTTAATTCCGCTCATTCCCGCGTGAGCGGGAATCCAGCTGGCTGCATGCTTTCGCGAGGACGAGCGTTGAGCTACTGCTCAAATCGATCGATGAACCAGCGCAGCAAGCGCCGCCAGATGTCGTCTTTGCCGGCGGCGTCTTCGATGCCGTGCTCGAGGCTTGGGTTTTCGTTGACCTCCATGACGACGATGCCGCTATCGGTCTGCTTGAGGTCGACGCCGTAAAATCCCTCGCCGATCGGCCGTGCCGCGCGCACGGCGATGTCGATCACTTCGCACGGCGCCTGGCTGAGATCGAAGGCGCGGAACCCGCCCTCATGCGAGGAGCCGTCGGGCCGGTATTTCACCACCTGCCAGTGGCCGCGCGCCATGCGGTACTGGCACACGAACAGCGGCTCGCCGGCGAGTATGCCGACGCGCCAATCGAAATCGGTCGGCAGGAATTTCTGCGCCAGAAGAAGATCGGTCTCTTCGAACAATTCGTCGGAGATGCGCTTGAAATCGGCCTCGGATTCGATCTTGTGCACGCCGCGGGAGAACGAGCCGTCCGGGATTTTCACGACCAGCGGCAGGCCGAGCTCGTCGATCACTTTGGTCGGATTGGTGTCTTCGGTGACGATCACAGTCGGCGGGGTGGGGACCTGATTCTGCTGCAAATGCTCCATCAGGAAGACCTTGTTGGTGCAGCGGATCATCGAGATCGGATCGTCGATGACCGGCATGCCTTCCTGCCAGGCACGGCGCGCGAAGCGGTAGGTGTGATTGTCGATCGACGTCGTCTCGCGGATGAACAGACCGTCGAACTCGGCCAGTTCGCCGAGCTGACGCTTGGTGATGAGCTCGACATCGACCGACATTTTCTCGGCGATGCGGGCAAAGTGCTTGATCGATTCCGGCGAGGACGGCGCCGTCTTCTCGTTCGGATCGTAGAGCACGGCAAGATCGTATTTGGCGATCGAGCGCGCCTTGGGATCGCGCCATTCGCGCTTGGTGTGGTTGTGCAGCGATTCGCGGAAAAACGTGGCTTCGCCGTTGGCCAGCCGGGTGACGGTGCGCGGGCGGATGCGGTCGATCGACAGCCACTTGCCGCTATTGTCGACGATCACTTCAAGCGCTGGGCAGCGGAACATGTCGAACAGCAGCCGGCCGAACGGCTCAAACCTCTCGTCGCGGGCGATGCCGAAACAGACCAAAAGCTTGAACTCGCCATTATGCTGGAAATCGGTGGGCTGGACGTCGGCGCGCCGGGCGCAGCGGTTGAGCTCTTCTTCGAGATCGGGGAGCGCATATTCGTAGAGCTTCTGCTCGCGCAGCTCGAGCATGGTCTCGACGCTCGGCACCACGCGATGCCCGCGCGCCTCGGCCAAGAGCGATGCGTAATAGCCCTTCGACTGGTAGGCGTAGGAGCGCGCCAGATTGACGAGCTTCGGCCGCCCGGTCTCGAACAGCCGCGGCCGCGCCAGGTATTCGCTCGTGGTGATGACCTTGTGCGGGGTTTCGGCGTTGGGCAGATCGCGGGGCTGGTCGACAAGGATGACCCATCCGGTCATGGATGGGTCCCTTTCCGGTCGATGCGCATATGCGAAGCGGGGCCGATCATGCGGTTGGATTCAGGCGCGGCACGATTCGTCATAGCCGGAATCAAAACGGTTGGCGACAAAACTTCCGCAATGTCCACCATCAAAACCGATTCGCGGCGCCAAGTCAGGCCGATTTGTGCCGGACGCGCCGGCGGCCGCGAGCTTCCCCGCCGAGCGGCTTCTCGAATCGGAGCGCGTCGCCGCCATCGTCGTAATAGTTGCTGTGCCGACCAAATGGGCTGTAACCGGATTTCTCGTGGAACGCGATGGAACGGGGATTATGTTCGTGAATTTCAAGCCGGATAGCCCCGCACCGGCGACGCTTCGCGTCTCTTTCCGCTGCCGCCAGAAGGCGCCCTCCTATGCCCTGCCTTCTGAATTTCGGGTTGACTGCTATCGAATAGACCCGTGCGATTGTGTTACGTGAAGAATAGCGGACTAGCACGTAGCCAGCGAGATTGCCGCCTTCTTCGGCAACCATCAGGGTCGCGCTTCGCGCAGTGAGAAAATGGCGAAAGCCTCGTCGCGACAGATTGTCCGTCGTAAAGACCGCGTCCTCTATCGCCATGAGCGCATCGAGGTCGCGCAATCGCCCGCGGCGGAGTTTTGTGGCAAGCGGCGGTCGCGCGCGCTTCAAGATGCCTGCTCCGCGCGGTCCGGCTGCTGCTGCAATTGCCCGTGCTCGATCCGTGCGAACATTGACTCAAGCCGCTCCAAACGGTCGGCTTCGCCCGGCGGCTTGTCCCAGCGCAAGCGGCTGATGCGGGGGAAGCGCATGGCGAGGCCCGATTTGTGCCGCGTCGAGCGTTGCAGCCCTTCGAAGGCGACTTCGAGCACCAGACCCTGATCGGGCTCGTGCACCACTTCGCGCACCGGCCCGAACCGCTCGGTGGTATGGCGGCGGACAAAGCGGTCGATCTGCACCAATTCCTCGTCGGTGAAGCCGAAATAGGCTTTGCCGATCGGAACCAGTTCGTCGCCGGCCTCGCCCTTGGTCCAGACCCCGAACGTATAGTCGGAATAATACGATGAGCGTTTGCCGTGGCCACGCTGCGCATACATCAAGACCGCGTCGATGATGAACGGATCGCGCTTCCACTTCCACCACGGTCCTTTCGGCCGGCCGGGGAGATAAAGCGCATCGCGCCGCTTGAGCATGACGCCTTCGACCGCGGCTGCGTCGGCTCCGGCCGCCGCCGGATCTTGGCGTGCGGCGGTGAGCTCGTTCCAGGTCGTAAATGAAATGAGCGGCGAGAGATCGACGCGCTCCTCGCCGAGCTGCGTGATAAAATTTTCCAGCCGCACCCGGCGCTCTTCGAACCGACGCTCGCGCAAATCCTCGTTGCCGTCGGCGAGGAGATCATAGGCGCGCAAATGCGCCGGGAACTCGGCGAGGAGCTTCGGCGTGACAGTTTTGCGATTGAGCCGCTGTTGCAGCACGTTGAACGACTGGACACGATGATCGCGCATGATCAGCAATTCGCCGTCGATGGCGCCGGGCAGCCGCAAGGCGTCGAGAAGATCGGGAAAGCTCTTTGAAATGTCCTCGCCGGTGCGTGAATAAAGCCGCGCAATCATGCGGTCGTGGTCGTGTTCGGCGGCGACCGCCTGCACGCGGATGCCGTCCCATTTCCATTCCGCCATGAATTCGGACGCGTTCAGTCCGGCGAAGTCGGCGTCATCGAGCGCATGCGCCAGCATCGGCGGCCGGAACGGCGCTGGATCGAAGCTTACCGGTCTTTCGCGGCGGCCTTCGAGCCAGGCGAACAGTTCGCGATAGGGCGGCGCGAGACCGGGCCATAACAACTCGATGTCGTGCGCCTCCTTGTCCCCCAGCGCGCCGACGGCGGCCTTCGCCAGCCGCGCCGAAACGCCGATGCGCAAGCCGCCGGTGACGAGCTTGATCAGCGCCCAGCGTCCGGTCTCATCGAGCGCGTCGAGCCAACGCGCGAGCTGTTGCGGCAATTGGGCCTTGCCGAGCGTGGACAGTGTTTCGATGACGGTGGTCAGGGAAATTTCCCCTTCCTGCGAGGTAGGGGCCGCAGGCCACATCAACGCAACAGTCTCGGAAAGATCGCCGACATAATCGTAGGACAGTGCAAATAGAACCGGATCGGTGCGCTCCGCGATCAGGCTGCGGATCAATCCTGCCTTGGCGTGCGGAAATCTCAATGCGCCGGTCAGCGCGGCCAGCGCCCAGCCGCGCTCGGGATCCGGCGTCGCACGGAAATAATCGGTGATCAACCGCAGCTTGGCGTTGCGCGCGGGCTCGTAGGCGAGGCGATTCAACAGTTCGGCGAAGCGATTCATGCCGGGTCTTCGCTATTGCTTGCCGTACTATCGGCCTCATCCTCATCGCCATAGCCGATGATATCGAGCGGCCGCGCCTTGAGGCCGCGTGTCGCGCACCAATGCACCAGCGCGTCTTCCTGGCCGTGCGTCACCCAAATCTCGCCAGCGCCGGTCGCCGCAATGATCGCGGTAAGGCCGTCCCAGTCGGCGTGATCGGATATGACGAGCGGCAGCGCCACGCCTTGCTGACGGGCGCGGGCTCGCAGCCGCATCCAGCCGGAGGCGAAGGCCGCGAGCGGATCGGGAAACCGCCGCGTCCACACGTCGTTCAAGGCGGACGGCGGGCAGAGCGTGATGGTGCCGGCGAGATCGGCTTTGCCGGCGCCGCGCACCGGCCGCAAGTCGCCGAGCGCGACGCCGCGCTCCACATAGTAATTGGTGATCTTCTCCATGGCGCCGTGCAGATAGATCGGCGCCGCGTAGCCGGCCTGACGCAACAGCGCGATGACGCGCTGCGCCTTGCCGAGCGAATAGGCGCCGACAAGATGCGCGCGTTCCGGAAACAGCGCGACGGAGCGAAGAAGTTTTGCGATTTCGGCATCGGCGTCGCGGTGACGGAACACCGGCAGCGCAAATGTCGCTTCGGTGATGAACACGTCGCACGGCACGAGCACAAACGGCGCGCAAGTCGGATCGGGCGCGTCCTTGTAGTCGCCGGACGCCACGATCCGCAGGCCATTCCTCGGTCCGTTGCTCGGTTCATGGGCCTCGACCGCGATCTGCGCCGAGCCGAGCACATGGCCCGCCGGATGGAACGTCACCGTGACGCCGCCGAGACTTAAGCTCTCGCCGTAGCGGATGGCTTGGGTCGCGCCGGCGAAGTTTTCGCCATAGCGCAGCCGCATCATGTCGAGCGTCTCTTGCGTCGCCAACACCGCGCCGTGGCCGGCGCGGGCGTGATCGGAATGCGCGTGCGTAATCAAGGCCCGGTCGACAATCCGCGTCGGGTCGATATGAAAGCCGCCGCGCTTACAGCACACGCCGGCGGGGGTCGGCACCAGGATGTCTTCAGGGCGCATCGCGAGTCATAAATAAGCATTCCTGTTCGAGGCGCGAGCGCGATGACCGACACCGGCCCCCTGTTCGTTTCCTCCGGCGATTTGATCGCCGACCGGCGCTACCGGTGGGCGCTCGATCTGGCGGCGCGGGGCGATTGGGCCGCGGCAGCCGATCTTTTGGCGCAGACCACGGAAATCGCACCCGGCTTCGCCGCGGCCTGGTTCACGCTCGGCGAGGTCCGCGACCAGCTCGGCGACCGTGACGGGGCTATTGCGGCCTTCACCCAGGCCCGCGACGCCGACCCCGAGGATACCCAAGGCGCGCGCCTGCAACTCGCGCGCCTCAACGCAGGCGAGACGATCCCGCCGATGTCGGAAGCCTATGTCCGCCGGCTGTTCGACCAATATGCCGGGCGCTACGACACGGCGCTCACCGAACATTTGCGCTATCGCGGCCCGGCGATCCTGCTCGAAGCGGTCGAGCAGGCGATGCGCAGCTTCGGCCGCGCAATGCATTTTCGCACGATGCTCGATCTCGGCTGCGGCACCGGGCTCGCCGGCGCCGCCTTTTGTCCCTTCGCCGGCCGGCTGGTCGGTGTCGACCTTTCGCCGGCGATGATCGCCAAGGCGGCGGAGAAAGGTGTCTATGATCGCACTATTGTTGCCAATTTCGAGGATTTTCTCGCCGATGCGGCCTCAGCGCAGGAGCACTACGACCTTGTTCTTGCCGCCGACGTTTTTGTTTACGTCAATGATCTCGCGCGGGCCATTGCCGGTATCGCCAGAATACTCGTACCGAACGGTGTGCTGGCGTTCACGGCCGAAACCCATTCCGGTGACGGCGTAAAGCTGTTGCCGACGCTGCGCTTTGCTCATAGCGAGGCCTATATGCGCGCAGCGCTTGCCGATGCCGGGCTAAACCTGCTCACGCTCGCCGCCACATCGGTCCGCACCGAGAACGGCGTGCCGGTCCAGGGCCTGGTGGTGGTCGCCGCGTCGCCGGAACCATGAGGCTTCCGCTTTTGCTCGACCGCCGGCGGCTTTCGCGGCTACCCTCGCAACGTGACCGTACTCGAAAAGATTTCGCCGCTGCCGGAAGTTTTCATGCGCTGGTTCGCCGGCCGCGGCTGGACGCCGCGCGCGCATCAGTTGGAGCTTTTGGTCAAGGCCCAAGTCGGCTGCTCGGTATTGCTGATCGCGCCGACCGGCGGCGGCAAGACGCTCGCCGGATTTCTGCCGAGCCTGGTGGAATTGAGTGCGGGGCAAGTGCAGCCGGCGGAGCGGCGACGGCTTATTTCGCTCGGCCGCGATGTACGCCGCGAGCGTGGGCTGAATACGCTCTACATTTCGCCGCTGAAGGCGCTCGCCGTCGATATTGCGCGCAATCTCGAAGCGCCGATTGCCGAAATGCAGCTGCCGATCCGCATCGAGACGCGCACCGGCGACACCCCGGCATCGAAGCGTCAGCGCCAGCGCCGCGATCCGCCGGAGATTTTGCTGACGACCCCCGAACAATTGGCGCTCTTGCTCGCCTCCGCCGATGCGCCGTTCCTGTTCGGCTCGCTGCGCCGCGTCATCCTCGACGAGTTGCACGCGCTGGTGACGTCGAAGCGCGGCGATCTGCTGTCACTCGGACTGGCGCGGCTGTTTCGCCTCGCGCCCAATCTCTCCAGCATCGGCTTGTCGGCGACGGTCGCTGAGCCCGATGAGCTTGGCCGCTTCATGGTGCCGCAGCGCAGTAGCGACGGCCGCGCCGCGCGCGCCGATCTTGTCGTCGCGGACAGCGGCGCCGCGCCGCAGGTCGCCATGCTCGATTCGAATGAGCACGTGCCGTGGGCCGGCCATTCGGCGCGCTACGCGCTGGGCGAGCTTTATGCGCTGATCAAGACTCATCGAACTACGCTGGTCTTCGTCAATACCCGCAGCCAGGCCGAAGGCATCTTTCAGGATCTCTGGCACCTCAACGAGGACAATCTGCCGATCGCGCTGCATCACGGCTCGCTCGATGTGGCGCAACGGCGCAAGGTCGAAGCCGCGATGGCGGCCGGCCGCTTGCGCGCGGTGGTGTGCACCTCGTCGCTCGATCTCGGGGTCGACTGGGGCGATGTCGATCTCGTCGTCAATGTCGGCGCGCCGAAGGGGGCGTCGCGGTTGTTGCAGCGCATCGGCCGCGCCAATCACCGCATGGACGAACCATCGGAAGGCGTGCTCATCCCGGCGAACCGTTTCGAAGTGCTGGAATGCCGTGCCGCAATCGACGCCATCGCCGTGAATGCGCAGGATACGCCAGCGCTGCGCACCGGTGCGCTCGATGTGCTCGCCCAGCACGTGCTCGGCTGCGCCTGCGGCGCGCCGTTCCGCAGCGCTGATCTTTTTGCCGAAGTGACGACGGCCGCGCCTTACGCGGCGCTGACGCGGGAGGATTTCGACGCCGTGGTCGATTTCGTCTCGACCGGCGGCTATGCGCTGAAGGCCTATGAGCGGTTCGCCCGTATCCGCCAAGGCAAGGACGGCCTCTGGCGCATCGCAAATCCTCACGTAGCGCAGCGCTATCGCATGAATGTCGGCACCATTGTCGAAGCCGACATGCTCAAGGTGCGGCTGGTGCGTTCGCGCGCCTCGAAAATGATCCCGCGCGGCGGCAGAATCCTCGGCGAGGTCGAGGAATATTTCGTCGAGACCATGGTGCCGGGCGACACGTTCGTGTTCGCCGGCGAAGTGCTCAAATACGAAACCATCGTCGAGGATCAGGTCTACGTGTCGCGCGCGGCATCCGAGGATCCCAAAGTGCCGGCCTATGAGGGCGGCAAATTCCCGCTGTCGACCTATCTCGCCGACCGGGTGCGCGCCATTATCTCCGATCCGGCGGCGTGGCGGCAATTGCCGCAACAAGTGCGCGAATGGCTCGAGATCCAGAAATGGCGCTCGCAAATGCCGGGCCGGCGCGAATTGCTGGTCGAGACGTTTCCGCGCGCCAATAAATATTATCTCGTCTGTTATCCGTTCGAAGGCAGGCTGGCGCATCAGACGCTCGGCATGCTGCTGACGCGGCGGCTCGAACGGGCGCGGCTGCGGCCGCTCGGCTTTGTCGCCAATGAATATGCGCTGGCGGTGTGGGGGCTCGGCGACGCGGCGCTGCGTATCGCGCGCGGCGATCTGTCATTGGCCGCATTGTTCGACGAGGACATGCTCGGCGACGATCTCGAAGCCTGGCTCGCCGAGTCGGCGCTGATGAAGCGCACGTTCCGCAATTGCGCCATCATTGCCGGCCTGATCGAGCGGCGTTTTCCGGGCGAGGAGAAGTCTCGCCGGCAGGTCACGATCTCGACCGATCTGGTGTACGATGTGCTGCGCAGTCATCAGCCCGACCACGTGCTGTTGCGCGCCGCGCGGGCCGACGCCGCGACTGGCCTCCTCGATGTGCGCCGACTCGGCGAAATGCTCTCGCGCATCAAGGGCCGAATCGTCCATAAAGCGCTCGACCATGTATCGCCGCTCGCGGTGCCGGTCATGCTGGAGATCGGCCGCGAGGCGGTCTATGGCGAAGCGGCCGAAACGCTTCTGGCCGAAGCCGAGGACGAATTGGTGAAAGAGGCGATGCAGTGAAATCGGGCGTTTCTGCCGCTCAGTCCCGCGCAGGCGGGAATCCATCCGCTGGGTTCCCGCTTGCGCGGGAACGAGCGCATGAGATTCTCATCGCCGGCGTCACGCTCGTCGCCGATCCTGCCGGCGCGCTCTATTGGCCGGACGAAAAGCTGCTCGTCGCCGCCGACCTGCATCTGGAAAAAGGCTCGGCTTACGCCGCGCGTGGCGTGCTGCTGCCGCCTTACGACACCGCCGCAACCTTGGCGCGGCTGGCCAGTCTCATCGAGCGCTACGCGCCGCGTCGCGTGATCGCGCTGGGCGACAGTTTCCATGATGGCGGCGGCCCGGCGCGCATGGCCGAGAACAGCCGCGTTGCGCTTTCGGCGTTACAGCGCGGCCGCGATTGGGTCTGGCTTGCCGGCAATCACGACCCCGCGCCGGCGGAGAATATCGGCGGCCGTTTCGCCGAGGTGCTGGCGCTCGGCGCGCTGACATTCCGGCACGAGCCTTGTGCCGACGCGAGCGACGGCGAGATCGCCGGTCATCTGCATCCGCTGGCCTGCATCGTGCAGCGCGGCCGCACGGTGCGGCGGCGCTGCTTTGCCGGCGATGGCCACCGCCTCGTCATGCCGGCCTTTGGCTCCTATGCGGGCGGCCTCAATGTGCGCGATCGCGCCATCGCCTCGCTGTTCGGAGCGTTGTCGTTTACCGCGCACATGTTGGGGGAGCGGCGGCTTTACGCCGTTCCGGCCGCACGCTGTCTGTCGGATTAGCTGTTATTAAAGTTTGGCTTCGGGCGTGCCGGGCTTGGTTCCGGCGGGTTTCGGCTTCGCCGCCTTGGCGGCTTGCGGATCCCAGCCGCCTGGCGGCGTCTTGACGTTGATGGCGTCGTCCGGCTGCGCCGTCGCAGTCCATTTCTGGGCTGCGGCTTGCGCCGCTTCGAGCGATTGCGGGTCGAGATGGGTTGCGACCTCGTCGCGCTTTTTGGCCGCGTCCGCGTCACCGTGATTGGCCGCGAGCATGAACCATTTGTAGGACTCGGCGTAGTTCTGGTCCGCACCGATGCCGCGGGCATAGAGAATGGCGAGATTGTATTGGCTGTCGGTAACGCCGCGGTCGGCGGCTTTGCGGAACCAATGTGCCGCGGTCTTGTAATCGGCCGGTCCGTTGATGCCTTCGGCGTAAAGCACCGCGAGATTGTGCATCGCCTTGCCGTTGCCCTTGTCGGCGGCGGCCGTATAGAGGTCGCGCGCCTTGGCGAGGTCTTTCTTCACCCCGATACCTTTTTCGTAGAGGCCGCCGAGACGGAACTGCGCCGGCGCCGATCCTTGAACCGCGGCGTGCTCTAGCCAATGCGCGGATTGCTCGTTGCTCGGCGCGACGCCGCGGCCCTCGGCAAAGCGGGTGGCGACTTCATATTCGGCCGCGGCATCGCCCGCGATCGCGGCGGCGTGGAGCGTCGGTCCGCCGATTATGGCCGGCAGCTTGTCGGTGTCGATCGCAGGCGCCGGCACTTGAACGGGAGCCTGGGCCGGCACAAAATTCGGCGGCGGTAGGCGGCTCGGCAGCGCGCCGGTGACGTCGGACGTATCCGGCAGCGCCGACTGGCGCTCCGGCACGGCAGTCGGCGGCGGTGGGGCGGGATTTTGCGCGGGCGGCGCGTCCGGAGCGATGTTGAGCGGCTGGCTCGGCACGGCGCCGGGCGGCGTGTCGGCCGCAGCGCCCGGAACCGGGAGCGCCAGCGGGGGGGGTTGCCGCCCCCGGCGGTTGAGTAACCGCGGAATCCTTTTCGGGCGGCGCGTCGGAAGACTGCTCCGGCAGCGGCGGCGGCGAAATCGCGGAGCCATTGTTGTCCTGGAACATGTGCAGGACGATGTGAACACACAGCGCCGCGACGACCACGGCGCCTCCGGCCACGAGCAGCTTGCGCAAGCACTGCGACGGCCCTTTTGACTGCGAAGAACTTCTGTTCGCTTTCGATTTGCGATCGGCTGGAGTCACAGCGGCGGCCTGTGCGGCTCTTCGCGCGGCAGTCAGGTAATTCGGCTTCTCATCCGGGTCAGCGGATCCGGGAGGTTGGACCAACTCGGCGGCAGCCTCAGAGGCTGCGATCCGATCGGCGGCGGAGGGTATCGCGCGCGAACCGGGCGTCGAGCCAGGCTCCAGTGGATGATCGGGCGGCAGGTTCGGGTCGATCGGCGTCCGCGTTGCCGCGGTGACGCGGCGTGGCGCGGCATCGAAGGCAATGCGTTCGGCGGCGGCGGGCGCCGGCGGCGCTTCGAGAATGGTCATCGGCGCAGGCGCTATCGGGGCAGGCGCTGCCGGTGCAGGCGCGGGCCTCGCCGGTCTGGTGTCGACAGTTGCGGTCTGCACTTGCGCCGCCGCCGGAGCCGGTTGGGCCGGGGCGTCGCGCATGCCGCCTTCGATCATGGCCAGTCGGTCGACCACATGCTCGACGACGCCATGAACGGCTTCCAGCGAATCCTGCGTGCGGCGATCGCTGCGCTTGATCTCGGCGACATCGCGCTGGATGGTGTCAACGGCCACGGGCTTGGCTGTTGC
>DASQRX010000102.1:0-2148 GCA_035642635.1 Xanthobacteraceae bacterium | reverse complement strand
ATTATCGGTTCCATTAAGGGCCGGCTCGCCGATCGCGTCGCAGGTCGAGCAATTTTATTATCGTCATTGCCGGACTTAATCCGGCAATCCCTGCTGATAAGCGGCCTCCGTCACTAGCCGATTGCGAAACGCGTTAGCGTTGCACTCTGGTTCGTCATTCTGGCCGGACGCGGGCACCGCGTGCGAGCCGGAAACCATAACCACGATCATCTCAAGTCGATATCGCGAGAGACTTTTTCGTCCGTGAACTGTGGCTCGGGCTCGGCCGGAACGAGGGCAGGCTACGCCGCGCTGGCCGAGGCCGATGTCTGCGCCGCCGCAGCTTTGACGGCCTTCTCGCGCGCTTCATTGGCGCGGATTTCCGATAGCCGCAATTGCACCTGGCTATCGAAAACGTATTGCGCGGGGCGCTGGTGTTCGAGCGGGATTTCCGGCGCCATCGGGCCTTCGGTCCGCACGCCGCGGAGCCCGATCATCATCGCTTCGATCGGATGCCTCATCATGGCTTTGACCGCGGTCGCCTCGTAGCCGCAATGCGCCATGCAGTTCGCGCACTTCTCATAACGGCCGGTGCCGTAGGCATCCCAATCGGTCGTCTCCATCAATTCCTTGAACGTCTTGGCGTAGCCTTCGCCGAGCAGGTAACACGGCTTCTGCCAGCCGAAGATATTGCGCGTCGGCATGCCCCATGGCGTGCAGTGGAATTGCTGATTGCCGGCGAGGAAGTCCAAGAACATGCTCGAATGCGTGAGATTCCAATTCTTGCCTTTGCCGAGGGCGAACACCTTGCGGAACAGCTCCTTGGTTTTGCGGCGGTTGAGGAAGTGCTGCTGATCCGGCGCGCGCTCATAGGCATAGCCCGGCGAGATCGAAACGCCGACGCCGAGCTCTTCAGTGAGATCGAGAAACTTGGCGATATCTTCCGCCGGATGGCCGGCGAAGATCGTGCAGTTGACGTTGACGGCAAAGCCCTCGGCCTTGGCGGCCTTGATCGCGCCGACGGCTTTTTCAAAGCCGCCTTCCATGCAAACCGACTTGTCGTGGTGTTCCTTGATGCCGTCGAGATGGACGGAGAAAAACAGATAAGGCGACGGCTCGAACAGGTGCAGCTTCTTTTCCAACAGCAAGGCGTTGGTGCACAGCGAGACGAACTTCTTGCGCGTAACGATGCCCTTGACGATCTCGCCGATCTCCTTGTGGATCAGCGGCTCGCCGCCGGGAATGGCGACCATCGGCGCGCCGCATTCGTCCACGGCGTCGAGGCATTCCTGCACCGAAAGGCGCTTGTTGAGGATAGCGTCGGGATAATCGATCTTGCCGCAGCCGAAGCAAGCCAGATTGCAGCGGAACAGCGGTTCGAGCATCAGCACCAGCGGGTAACGCTTGCGCCCTGCCAGACGCTGACGCAGCACATAAGCACCCACCGCGGCCTTCTGTCGTAAAGATACACCCAAGGCTTTTATCCTTATTGTCGTCGCTCTTGCTTTCGGAAAGGCTTGCTAGGCGTTTTCGGCCACCTGGCTCAACGCGGCGCCGTCCGTCAATTCGGGCGGCAAGCGGAATTCGATGGTCTCGTGACGTCCCGTTAGCTGGCTGACATCGACGGGATTAAGCCGTCGCAGTGCGTCGATAACGTCCTCGACCAGGACTTCCGGTGCCGACGCGCCGGCGGTAATGCCGACCGTTTCGGCATTGCGGAACCAGTCGGGATCGAGCTCGCTGCCGTCGGCGATCAAATAGCTTGGCGTGCCGGCTTCCTCGCCGATCTCGCGCAAGCGGTTCGAGTTGGAACTGTTCTTGGCTCCCACGACCAGGATAACGTCGACGAGCTTACTTAGTTCGCGGACCGCGGTCTGGCGGTTCTGCGTCGCATAGCAGATATCCCGCGTCTCGGGTCCGACGATATTGGTGAAGCGGCTGTGCAGCGCGGCGATGATGCCACGCGTGTCGTCCACGCTCAGCGTCGTCTGTGTCACATAAGCGACCGGCGTATCGGCCGGAATATCGAGCTTGGCGACATCGCCTTCGGTCTGCACCAGGGTCACCGGCTCGGCGATCTGGCCCATCGTGCCCTCGACTTCGGGGTGGCCGGCATGGCCGATGAGAATGAGGCGGCGGCCCTGCGCGACATAACGCTTGCCTTGATTG
>DASQRX010000101.1:0-12708 GCA_035642635.1 Xanthobacteraceae bacterium | reverse complement strand
CTGAATATCGATGAAGCTGTGGATGCCGAAGCTAGTCGCGCGATGCGATAGCCGGCGCGCTTGCAGCGAGAGCCATTTGTAGCGAGAACCATCGCCCGATGAATGAGCAGTCGTTCTCGCCGCAAGCCGGCGTGGCCGCCGGCATCGTCGCCGTGGCGCCCTTCATGGTGATTTTCGGAACGCTGTCTCTGATCGACGAGAAGAAAACGCCGGTCAACGTGGAGGGCCTGAAGGCGACGCTCAACGGTTTGGTTTCTGCCTTCAAACGGCGGGAACTCTTGATCGTCGCCGCCTTCATCTTTCTCTACTATTTCAGCCCCGGCCTGAGCACGCCGCTCTACTATCACATGACCGACGATCTGAAATTCTCGCAAGCCTATATCGGCATCTTGTCGTCGATCGCCGCCGCCGGTTGGGTGGTCGGCGCGCTGCTCTACCGCCACCTGTTCGAGAATTTGAGCTTGCGCAGGCTACTCAATCTCAGTATCGCGCTTGGCACAGTGACGACGGCGGCGTATCTCCTGCTCTCCAATGAAGCATCCGCGGCGATCATCAATTTTTGCGCCGGCTTCTCGGCCATGTTGGCGACCGTCGCGACGGTGACGCTGGCGGCCGATTATTGCCCGCCGCGCGCAGAGGGATTTTCCTTCGCGGTGCTGATGTCGATCATCAATCTCGCCAACACGGTCGGCGACAATGTCGGTTCGTATCTTTATACCACCGTCTTTCAAAAGACCCTGCCGCCGCTTATTCTCATTTCGGCGGCCTGTACTGCGTTCGCCTTTGTTCTCGTGCCGCTGCTGCGTCTTGGCGACAAACGCCAAGGCGAACCGGCGGGAGCGACGGCCCCGATGGAACCGACCGGGCCGGCTGTGCGTTAATGGTAGCGGTCAAGTGAGGCGTCTCTCCGAAACCGAATCGCCCTAAAATCGATTCCCGAGGGCCCATTTCGGGACCGTCATGGATGTAGGTGCTCGATCATGCGAAAGATCGGCGCGCTTGTTGCAATCGGTGGTTTTGCCGCCGCTATTTCTGCGCCGCTACCGGCCGCGGCTTTCGGTCTGCGCATAGGCCCTTTCCATATCGGCATACCATTCGGCTGGCATCACCGGCATCATCCGCTCTATATGCGCGCCAATCCAAGCGACATGGCACGGACAGAGACGGCGCGCTCGGAGACGTCCGAAAGCGTACCGCAAGGCGTGGTGTCGCCCGCGCTGGTCTATCCAAGCCTGGCCCTGCCGGTGATTTTCCAAAACGTCTTTTGGCCGAGTTCGTCGCCGTGGCCGTTTGGCTATCAAAACATTTTCACGACGGCCTTTGCCAAGATACCCGTGAGCCAGGACCAGCGGCTGTGTCAGCAGCCGCTCGACCCCAATGCGATGGTCGGACGCATCACGAGCGAAGTATCCCCGACCGCGGATCAAATGGCGCTGTTGCAAAAGCTCGGCGGTGCGCTTGGCATGGCGTCCGGTTATCTCGCCAGGGCCTGCCCGAAGGAAATTCCCGCCCAGCCGGTGGCCCGGTTGCAGATGATGCAATCGCAGATCCAGGCCATGGCAATGGCAATCGACATCATTCACCAGCCGCTGCAGGACTTCGAGCAAACGCTCACGCCGGATCAACAGTCGCGCTTTGACGGAGCGCCGCCGCCGCAGTCCACGATCAAGGAACAGAACCAGGCGGGTAATATCGCGCGGCCTTGCGGCAGCTCATCGACGGCGATCGACTGGTCGATCGAGCAAATCAACCGATCAGTGCAGCCGACCGACGCGCAGCGCGATGACCTGGCGAGTGTCAAACAATCGTTCAATGAAGCGGCGAACGATCTTGACGCGCATTGCCCGACCTCGGCGTCGGCG
Organism: Xanthobacteraceae bacterium; assembly: GCA_035642635.1. Classification (GTDB taxonomy): domain Bacteria; phylum Pseudomonadota; class Alphaproteobacteria; order Rhizobiales; family Xanthobacteraceae; genus BOG-931. Next base: position 10,846 of record DASQRX010000101.1, on the reverse strand, counting down.
ACCGCACTCGGCCGGCTGGAATCCATCGAGGCGCGCCTCGACGCGGCCTGGCGCGCGGTGCTGTCGATGCAGGTCACGCTTGCCAATTTCGAAACCAAATTGAGCGACCAGCAAAAGGGCCGCTTTGACGCGATGAATTTTGCGTCGCGCTAACCCTTAGGGCGCGCGGTTCTGCGCGCCCCAATTCCGCTCCAAATTGGCAATCAGCGCCGGGCTGAAATGGCAATAAGCCTGCTCGCGCGCATAGACCGCCATGTAGCGGCGAAAGCTATCGAGCGGCTCCTGGCTCACCCGGATAGCGCGACGATTGCCGGCGGTGCTGACGACGCCTGAACTGGTGAAGCCGTCGATAATCGTATCGAGCGCGGCATCAAGCGAAGTCGAAGGCGCAATCTCATCGCAAATGAGCCTTCCCTCCGGCGTGTCGCAATCGAGGCGGCGGCCGTAGAGGATCGCTTGGCGCGCGATGCGGTCCCCGGTGAAACGCCAGAGCCGCAGATTGGCGGCGCCGGGGATAATGCCTTCCTTGCGCGCCGGCAGCGTCATATAGGCATCGCTCGCCGCCAGCACATAGTCGAGCACGAGGAGAAGCTGACAGCCGCCGCCGATGGCAAAGCCGTCCACCACGCCGACCCACGGCTTCTCGATCGAGCCGCCGATAAGTTCGTCGGGGCTTGCATCCGCCCGCGCGACGCCACGGAACAGTTTGTTGACGAGCCCCATGTCGCGCTTGAGGTACCAGACATAGGAAATCTTGCCGTGATAGAGGTGCGTCAGATTGATGCCGGCCGAGAACAGGCGGCGGCCGCGATATTTCGGGTGCTCGACCGTATCGCCGCGCAGCACGGCGATGTCGGTCGCGGGATCGAGCGTTGCGACGTCGATCGCGGTCTCGAGACCGTCGACCGTGCTCTCGTCCTCGGAATTGAGAAAGCGCGGATGGCGCATGGTGACGAAAGCCGCGTTGCCGCGCCGTTCGAGCGCCGCTCCCTCGAATTCGAGCTTGCCGCGCTCGGCAAAACGGCGCGCCTGTTCGAATGCTTCCGGCCGCGGCAGCAGCATGGCCTGGCAAAGATGCATGCCGCAGGCAGTGTGTCCCAGGACGCGCGACAAAAACAGGCCCTGGTCGATTTCAAAGCCATCCTTGTGTTGCTGCTGCAATTCATTTTCGCGCCCGAGCTGCGCTGAACTCGGCACCAAGCCCGGCACCACCGCGGCGGCTTCGCGCACCAGATGCTCGACACGCTTGAATTTTGCAAAATCGTCGGTCAGGCGGCGATAGACCGTTTCAACATGTGCGGCCACAAATTTTTCCCTGGCGGCGCGCTCCCGTTCCAAGATCGCAGCAGCAGCAGCCAATTCCGCTTGCGAACGCGCCGGTTTTTGCGGCAAGCGCGCAAGCAAATCGGCACCAATCCGCCATCGACGAGAAAACGTCTCCGCATCACGGCGGAAATCGCCCGTGATCGCGTCGCCGCTGTCGCTCCAGGAAGCGACATCATCGCGCGGCAGGCCGGCACGCTCAAAAGCGTTCATGCGAGACGTATCTTCGACAGCCGCCATAGCTAATTCCCCGATCTAGTTCCGCGGCCGCTTATCGATGACGCGCTTGGCCTTACCTTGCGACCGCTCGATCGCGCCCGGCGCCACCGCGCGCACGGACACCGTCACGCCGACCTGCGCCTTGATCATACGCGCACCGCGGGCCGCCAGAATCATTGCGGCATCGGCCGGCAGCTTTTCACGGGTTTCGACGATCACCTCGAGTTCATCGAGCCGCTCGGGCCGCGTCACTTCGAGGATGTAATGCGGCGCGAACAATTGCTCGCCGGCAAGCGCGGCCTCGATTTGCGTCGGGAAGACATTCACGCCGCGAATGATCAGCATGTCGTCGCTGCGGCCCTTGATGCGCTCGATCCGGCGCATAGCGCGACCGTCGCCCGGCAGCAGACTGGTGAGATCGCGCGAACGATAGCGGATCACCGGCATTGCTTCCTTGGTCAGCGAGGTGAATACCAGCTCGCCCTCTTCGCCGTCCGCGAGCACCCCGCCGGTCTCGGGATCGATGATCTCGGGATAAAAGTGGTCCTCCCAGATCGTTAGCCCATTTTTGGTCGTGGCATATTCCTGGGCGACGCCGGGACCGATCACCTCTGAAAGTCCGTACGAGTTGACTGCGTCGAGACCCATGCGGCGCTCGATCTCGGTGCGCATCGTCTCGGTCCACGGCTCTGCGCCCAACATCGCGATACGCAGTGACGATTTGCGCGCATCGATTCCTTGGCGATCGAATTCGTCGGCGATGGCGAGCAGATAGGACGGCGTCACCGCGATGATGTCCGGCTCGAAATCGCTGATGAGCTGCACCTGGCGCTCGGTGAAGCCGCCGCTGACCGGGATCACCGTGCAGCCGAGATATTCGGCACCGTAGTGAAAGCCGAGCCCGCCGGTGAACAGGCCGTAGCCGTAAGCGACGTGCATCTTGTCGCCCGGCTTGGCGCCGGCGGCACGCATCGAGCGCGCCATTAGCATTGACCACATTTCGAGATCGCCGCGGGTGTAACCGACCACAGTCGGCTTGCCCGTGGTGCCGCTCGAGGCGTGGACGCGCAGAATCTCGCTCGTCGGCACGGCGAACATGCCGAATGGATAATTCTGGCGCAGATCTTCCTTGGTGGTGAAAGGGAGCTTGGCGAGATCGTCCAGGCTGTTGACGTCGCCGACCTGGATTCCTGCCGCCGCGAATTTCTTCTGGTAGTGCGGTACTCGTGCGGCGCGCGACAGCGATTGCTTGAATCGCGCAAGCTGCAACGCGCGCAATTCGTCAAGACCGGCATTTTCTATCGGGTCCGGCCGGCCCGGCGCCCGCATGTGCAGGTCCTGTTCACCACCCAGGTCCTGTTCAACCATGGCGATTCCTCCCGGCTGTTGGACCAGCCGTCTGTCTCAGTCTATGGCGTGTCGGAATCGCCCGCAATTCGATCGAGCGTGAGCTCAATTCTCGAAAAACCGATTCTTCGGCCGCGGTAGGCCGAGGTGCTCGCGCAATGTGGTGCCTTCGTAGTCGCGGCGGAACAGGCCTCGCCCCTGCAGTTCGGGAACGACTCGCGTCACGAAATCATCGAGCCCGCCGGGCAGATAGGGGAACATGACGGTGAAGCCGTCGGAGGCTTCGGTTTCGAGCCATTCCTGCATTTCGTCGGCGATGGTCTTCGGCGTGCCGACCATGGCGAGACCGGAATAGCCGCCGAGCCGCTGCGCCAGCTGACGTACGGTGAGGTTATCGCGCTTGGCAAGCGCTACGGCGCGCTCCCGCCCGCTCTTCGAAGCATTGCTTTCCGGGATCTCCGGCAGCGGCCCGTCCGGATCGAATTTCGATGCGTCGTGCCCGAGCGCGATCGACAGCGAGGCAATGGCATTGGCGTAATTGACGAGGCTATCGAGCTTTTGCCGTTTTGCCTGCGCCTCCTCCACCGTATCGCCGACCACGACGAAACAGGCCGGGAGGATTTTCATGTGCTCGCGTGCGCGGCCGAGCTTTTCCATGCGGCCCTTCACGTCCGCATAAAACTTCCGGCCGGCAGCGATATCGCTTTGCGCGGTGAACACCGCCTCCGCCGTTTCGGCGGCGAGCTTCCGCCCTGACTCCGATGCGCCGGCCTGTACGATCACCGGCCAGCCCTGCACCGGCCGCGCGATATTGAGCGGGCCGCGCACCGACAGGAATTCGCCCTTGTGACCGAGCACATGCATTTTCGACGGGTCGAAGAAAATGCCGCTGTCGACATCGCGGATAAAAGCGTCGTCGGCCCAACTGTCCCAGAGCCCGGTTACCACGTCGTAGAACTCGCGCGCGCGCTCATAGCGCTCGCCGTGTTCCATGTGTTCATCAAGGCCGAAATTAAGTGCGGCGTCTGGATTGGACGTCGTGACGATATTCCAGCCGGCGCGGCCTTCGGACAGATGATCGAGCGACGCGAAGCGGCGGGCGATGTGATACGGCGCATCGAACGTGGTCGAGCCGGTGGCGACGAGGCCAATGCGCTCAGTCACCTGCGACAGCGCCGACAACAACGTGAACGGCTCGAACGAAGTGGCGGTGTGGCTGCGCTTGAGCGCATCCATCGGCATATTGAGCACGGCCATATGGTCGGCCATGAAAAACGCATCGAACTTCGCCCGCTCCAGCGCTTGAATGGTTTTCTTCAAGTGCGGGTAGTTGAAATTCATGTCCGGCCAGGCGCCAGGATAGCGCCACGCGCCGGTATGGATGCTGGCCGGGCGCATAAACGCGCCGAGATGAAGTTGGCGGGAGGAAGCCATGCTGAAATTCCTTGTCGCGACGGTTTAGTCGAGAGCCGAAGTTAATCTAGGTACGCTGTATTGAGGACGGAAGCGCCGCCGTTAAAAATCGTTATGCCAAAATTTCACGCGGCGGCGAAAAATTCTTCCTGGCCAGGGGACGCGGCGGCGGCAACGGAGAATCCGCCTGGGCTCCAGGCTTCGCCTGCCGGGCGGCGCGGTTGACACCTATAGTAAATGACCATACCGTTTTGCCGCTGGCGCCGGCCGCCGAGAATTTTTGCGCGAACCGTCAGCCTAAGGAAAATCCGTGGGTCGCCTCGTCGCTGCATTCGGCTCCTCGCACAGCACGATGTTGTTTTCATCGCTCGATAATTGGCTGTCGCTATTCGACCACGTCGACTGCAAGGCGCCGATCAGCGATCTCGACGGCACGCCGCGATCTTTCGAAGACATACTCAAGGGTATGCCGCATGGCGCCGCCGCTAAAATTTCCCACGATGCCATCGTCGAGCGCCATGGGGCGACGTCCAAGGGCATGGATCGCTTGCAAGCCGACATCAAAGCCGCGCGGCTCGATGTCTTGATCGTTGTGGGTGACGATCAGCGCGAGATTTTCAAGGATGCCTGCCGCCCGGCCATCGGCGTTTACTACGGCGATACTATTCGCAACGCCGCCGCGCCTAGCGCACCGACGGATGATTGGTATCTGCGCGATCAGCGCCGAAGACTTGAGGACGGCAATGACCGCTTCTATCCCTGCCATCCCGGCTTGGGCGCTCACATCATCAAGGGCTTGATGGCGCGCAATTTCGATATCACCGCTGTCAAGGCGCTGGTCGGCGACCAATTCGAGGGCCACGCTTATTCTTTCATCCATCGCCGCTTCATGAGCGATCAAGTGGTGCCGATGGTGCCGGTCTTTCTCAATACCTATTATCCGCCGAACCAACCTAGTCCGCAGCGCTGTTTCGATCTAGGTTTGGCGATTGGCGATTTGGTGGCGGCTTTTCCGGACGATATCAGGGTCGGAATCCTCGCCTCAGGGGGCCTGAGCCATTTCATGGTCAACGAGGAACTCGACCGCAAAGTCGTAGGGGCAATCGAGGGCAAGGATCACGATGCGCTCACCTCGTTGCCGGCAAATCTGCTGCACACGGGATCGTCCGAAATCCGCAACTGGATCTGCGTCGCGGCGGCCGCCAAAGATCTCAAGCTCGATTGGATTTCCTACGTTCCGGCCTATCGTTCGCGCGCCATGACGGGCGTCGGGCTTTGCTTTGCCCATTGGTCGCAATAGCTTGGCGCGATAACTTCATCTGCGCGCGCAAACCGAGGACAATGCATTATGCCGGTCAGCAAGATTCGCGGCGTCAATATCAATTGGCAGGTCGTCGGCACTCAAGGTCCCTGGGTTGTCATGACCAGCGGCGGACGGCGGAGCTACGAGGAATTCGTCCCGCTCGCCAACAAGATCTCAGCTTACGGCTACCAAGTGTTGTTGCATGACCGGCGTAATACCGGCGCCTCGGAGGTGCTGATCGAGGGCGATGAAGGCGAAGAAATCCCCTGGACCCCCGACATGTATGAACTGACGTTGCAGCAGAACATCCAGCCGGCGTTCTTTTGCGGCTCATCGTCAGGCGCCAGAACGTCGATCCTGTTCTATCTCCGCTATCCGCAAGCCGTGCGCGGGCTGCTCTTGATGCGGGTCACCGGCGGCGCGTTCGCGGCTGGCCGGCTGCCGGAAAACTATTACGGCCAGTTCATCCGCACCGCCCAACAGGGCGGCATGGCGGCGGTCTGCGCCACCGAGCAATGGCAGGAGCGGATCGCCGCGAACCCGTCCACCCGCGATCGCCTGATGGCCATGAGGCCTGAGACATTCATCGCGGTGCTGACGCGCTGGAACGAGATATTCGTTGCCGGCGGCAAGTACCCGGTCATGGGCGTCAGCGAAGAAGAGCTGCAATCCATCAAGGTGCCGACAATTGTCATTCCCGGGAACGACAAGACGCATTCGAGCCAGAGTGCGCTGTTCGCCCACAACGCCATACCGGGCAGCGAGTTGCACCGCCTGCCGATCGAGGATCAGGATCTGCCGCTGATTCCGTTCCCGGAATGGGCGCCGTACGAAGCCGAAATTGCCGAGACCTTCGCTGACTTCATGGCGCGAACGATCGCCGCGGCAGGCGAATGAAGGCAGCGGATCAGTTTTGAAGGTTGATCATCACCCGCGCCAAGAGCGTGTGCAATTGATGCACGTCCGCTGACGACAGCCGCCGCGTCGCACGCTTGTTGATCTTGCCGATGAGCGGCAGGATCTTGCCCTTAAGGCGCCGGCCTGATGCCGTCAGATAGATATCGACCTTGCGGCGGTCGTCGGAGTTGCGGGTCCGCGTGATCAGGCCTTCCGACGCCATGGCCTTCAGCACCGCGGTGAGCGAAGCCTTTTCCACCATCATGCGCTGCGCCAGCTCGACTTGGCTGAGGCCTTCCTCTTGCCAGAGCACGCGAAGCGCCGACCACTGCCCCGTGGTTATCCGATGCGGACCAAGCTCGTCCGCCAACGTCTTCACAAAGATGCGGTACGCATATCTGATCTGGTAGCCGAGGCTCTGCTCGGCGCTCATCGGCGGAAAACTCGCCAACGCACCGGCATTTTCCCTCGCCGCGGCAGCGGAGCGAGCAAGCGATTTACGTGACGGCATTGGAGAATCTCGCGCGAATAGGCGACTATGGCGTGAAGTGGGTGACGGCGTCAAAGGATAAGACAGGCCACGCTCGTCCCGCGGAATAAGCCCACCGCTGCGCCGAAACGGCGACGCGGCAGCTCTCCAGTTAGGTTGACAATACCGTATCGTAGCTTACTATCTCGCCAAGAATGCGCGCTTGCCAATGCGCGGCCGCCACGCCGCCAAAAACCAAGAATAATACGCGGAGGAATCGACGATGCCGAGACAGCGATCCGCAATCTTGCCGAAGAAGCGCCGCCGCACCGTTGCGTGCAGCACGCCGGCTGAACCGTTTCCCAAAGCTACAGGCAGGACTAGAAGCACAGGTGCGTGAGGATGTCGCCCTTCTTGGTGGTGAACACCATCGGACATTTGAGGCGCTCAAGCGCGGCCTTGGCGTCGTCATTGCCGAGCGCCGCGGCCCGTTCGTAATAGCCCTTGGCGGCCTCCTGATCTTTCGGGCCCCCTCGCCCATTGGCCGCAAACGAACCCATCCACTCCAATGCGCCCGGATGATTTTGCGCGGCGGCTTTTTCGAACATCGCGCGTGCGCCAACATCGTCCTCCGGCCCGCCGGTGCCCTGCGCCAGCATCAGGCCGAGTTGGAACTGCGCTTCGGCTGAATTGGCATCGGCCGCCTTGGCCAACAAGGCTCTGGCCTGGGCGGGATCCGACGCGCTCGCAGCGCCCCCGGACAACGTCATCAGATTGGTGGCGCCCTGCGCATTGCCGGCCGCGGCTGCGCGTTCGAAATATTTGCGCGCCGCCCCGTCGTCCTTCGGCACGCCGGAACCGGCGGAATATAACACGCCGAGTTCGACCATGGCTGACGTGCTGCCTTTGTCGGCCGCTTTGCGAAACGCAGCGATTGCAGCCGGCATTTGTTGACCGGCTGCATAAGCGCGGCCGAGCTGGTAAAGCGCCCGGCGCGACGACCCCGACGCGGTTTTACAAAACTTGATCGCGGTCGCGACATCGGGCGGCACGACGTGGTCGACGCCTTTGACGTCGGCCGGCTTGTCCGGGTCGGAAGGGTCGGCGGCGAGCCGGTCGCACAGCACGAGATCGGCCGATTGCGCGCGGGCCGAATAATGCGCGAAGCCTCCGGCCAGCGCGGCAAGCCCGATAGCGAAACCATACGTGATCGAAACTATCAGAGATCGTTTTGTCATGCCTCCGACTTTATCATGATCGCGGTTTTATTGTGATCCCGGCTCAATCTGCGTGCCTCCGGAGGTTACTGCGCTTTGCCTGCGGGTTTGGCGAAAGGCGCGCGCAAAAGCCAATAGACTGCCAAGATCAATGCCGCTCTTACCGTGCCGCGGACGAACGCCTCGAGCGGCACCGCGCCGGCCTGCGTCGCGGAGTGCAATCCCCCAGCAATAAAGACCCTGGCCACAAGGGCGAGCAGGTTCATCAGCAGCACTGCGCCGAGCACGTTCCAAACAAGCGACCGGGGCGCGACCATAAAGAAAACGCCGAATATCAATCCGGCAATCAGGCACGCCTTCACCATGAGCGGGCCGTCTTCCGACAGAAGCTCCACCAGCGGGCGAAAACTGTCGCCGTGGAAGACCGGCCAGACTTCATCGATGCGGACTAAGACCCGCGTGAGGTAAGTCCCAATAGCTCCGGCGAGAAAGCCGGTCACGGCCCGCATCGCCAATGACTTACCACCCAGTTCCTCGGACATCGCGCCCCCTTGCAATCTCGCCCATTACGCCATCGACAAACCGTGTCAGCGCCGCAGCGCGCTCACACGACGGTCAAATCGCGCGCAACAATAATCTCGCCCTTAAAGTACTTCGCGGCCGGCTCGCGCCAGGTGTCGTCGCTGATACTGTCGAGGGAGGGAGTCAAATGCGACAACACCAGCGTCTTCACTCCGGCTTCCGCAGCGATGCGACCGACGTCCTCGACCGGCGAGTGATCGGCCTTCACATGCGCCATGAAGGCATCGACGCTGACCGGCCGGCCTTTGGCAACCATGTCTTTAACGTAGGCTTCGACGGCCGGCACATACATCGCCTCGTGCACCAGGATATCGGCGCCCTTCGCAAGCTGCGCCACGACTTCATCCGGCGCGGTGTCGCCGGAAACGCGATCGAGCGATCATGGAAGTCGAAACGATAGCCGAGCGCGGGCTTCACGGGCGGATGCTCGACCACCACCGCCGACACTTTCACATTGTCCAAATGTCTTCGTCGAATTGGTCACGATATATCTCCTCGGTCTTGCTCTGCTTATTTGGCGGCCGCACGCTGGCAGGCTTCCTGTATCACACGGTGAGCCTCGTCGACGCCGCCCCACCGTATCACCTTGACCCATTTCTCAGGTTCGAGGTCCTTATAGTGCTCGAAGAAATGCGCAACCTGCTCGATCGTAATCTCGGGAAGATCGGCAAAGGATTTCACCGCATCGTAGCGGCGCGTGAGCCGCGACGCCGGCACCGCGATGATCTTTTCATCGTGCCCGGCCTCGTCCTCCATGAACAGAACGCCGACCGGCCGCACGCTCATCATCGCGCCCGGCGTAATGGCGCGCGTATTGACGACCAGAACGTCGCAGGGATCGCCGTCTTCGGACAGGGTGTGCGGAATGAAGCCGTAGTTTCCCGGATAGCGCATCGACGTATAGAGAAAGCGGTCCACCACCAGAATGCCGGACGCTTTGTCGAGCTCATATTTGATGGGCTCACCGCCGATGGGCACTTCGATGATGACGTTGACCTCGTGCGGCGGGTTCTTCCCCACCGCGATCGCGTCCATCTGCATAGGCCGTCTCCTTGGCCACCGGGGCCTGCGGCATCTAGCCGGACACGACCGGACATCGCAAATGGTGCCGCTCCTCCATCCTACCCCGTGAAAACGGGGGAGGATGGAGGGGCGAAGCACGGTGGTAGGGGCGGACGGCCGCGACGCTTTGTACGCCGTCGAAAGCTCGCTCGGCGTCAAGGCAAGCACCTCAAGGCCCGAGCTTCCGACGTGTTGCTCAACGACGAGTCAGACGCCCCTACCAGCCATGCTGCTATTTCTGCACGAAAAAGAAATCCTCATGCCCCGGCAGCGAACCATAGGTGTACGGCTCCTGCCGGCCGGCGGTCGCTTCCAGCACGTCGTCGCGGACCAACCGGAACAGCTTGTTGATCTCGACATTGCGTGTTGCGATGCGCTGGACCAGCGCGATGGCAAAGGGGCTGTCGTTGCCCTGACCGTCGAGCGCGGTCTGGCCGTGTTTGGCCGCATAGGCAACGAGCGTTCCGGCCGGCACTTTGATCTCGCCGAGCCCGCGGTAGACCGAGCGCACGACTGTCGTGGCGGTGCCACGCGATGCTGTCGCGCCGTCCGTATTTGAGGCCGCGGTGAGACCAACATCCAATGAAGCCGTGCGATGCATCGCCGCTAGAAACGGATTGGTGCGGCAAGCGTCGAGCAGGACGAGCTTGAGCTTCTTGGCGCCGTCGACAGCCGCCATCACCTGGTCAAGCAATATGGTTTCGTTCAGCACGTCACGGGGATCGGACAGCTTGGCGTCGACGGGGATGAGAAAATTGAAGCCAAAGGCTTCCATGCCGTGGCCTGAATAATAGACCACCGCCCAATCGGCCTTCGCCGCCTCGGCCGCGAAGGCGCGCAACGCGCCGATCATCTTCTCGCGCGTGCCGTCCTCGTCGACGTGCCGGCCCGGTTCAAGAACTCCAAGGCCGTTGGCGCGGGGTTTGGACTGACGCCGTCCAAGTACCAATCGGGCGACATCGACCGCACCGGTGCGATATCGCGGTGCGGCGACGACATGATGCGGGTCATGCT
>DASQRX010000100.1:0-49841 GCA_035642635.1 Xanthobacteraceae bacterium | reverse complement strand
TCACTAGACGCGAGCCCCACATGTCGAGCGCGTCCATCATTGCCGTGCCTTCCTTGAAGAACTCGTCCCCAAGACCTGCCGGGCGGGCCGATTTCGGCTGCGCGATGGCAGCGGTTCTTTCCTGCAGATCGGTCAGCCGCTTGATTCTGGTGTTGAAGTAGGCAATGGCCTGGTCCCGATCGGAAAAATCCACGGCCGCCAGCGCCGCCGGGAGGCTATTCAGCGCCGGCATTTCCTTGTCGCGAGAGGTGTTGAGGATGGGATCTATCGTCGTTCGGTCGTTCAACAGGTTGCGTCCCGTCGCTGAGCGGTCGACCCGCAGACTGTTCATCGCGGTGAACATATAGCCCGAGACGTTGGCGACACCCGAGATGCGATCGGCGGCGTTCAGCCGGGCCCAGGAGTCGCGGGCGCTGAGCGCCAGCATGACCACGATCGCGGCGCCTAATACCGCGATAACGGATTTCAGCAGGGTGCTGACCGAGATCCGACTAAGCATGTTCGTTTCCGTCCCCGACAAAACGCAAAAGTACCTATGATAGATGTGGTATTCATTTTTAGTAAATTTGCCGTAAAAGCCTTCATCGGCGGTAAACCATCGCCCACCATGCGGCGTGTGATTTAGAAACAATATGGGAGCGGAGACGTCGGTCATGACAAAGACACCGGATTATTTCGCCGGCAAGACGATCATCATAACCGGTGCGGCAAGCGGCATCGGCCGCGCCACCGCGGAGATCTTCGCCCGTGAGCACGCCAACGTGGTGTGCGCCGACATCAACGAGAGCGCGGTGCGCGACACTGCGGCGGCGGTGAACGCCGCGGGCAGTCAGGCGCTGGCACTGAAAACCGACGTCACCTCGCGCACGCAAGTGGGCGACATGGTGCAGCGGGCGATCGACGCCTTCGGCAGTGTGCAGTTCCTGTTCAATTCGGCAGGAGCCGCGATCCGCCGTTCCAAATTCCTCGATATCGACGACGCGTTGATGGAGAAAACTTTCGACCTCAACGTCAACGGCACGTTCTACGCCATGCAGGCGGTGCTGCCGCATATGCTCAAGAACAAGCTCGGCGTCATCGTCAATATGGCGAGCATGGCGCATCGGCGCGGCGGCCCGGGCTCGTCGATCCACTATGCCGCGGCCAAGGGCGCCGTGGTGTCGATGACTCTAGGTGTGGCGCGAGAATTCGCTACCCAAGGCATCCGCGCGCTGTCGATCTCGCCGGGGCCGATCCAGACTCCGTTCCAGGATGCGGCGCAATCCTCGCCCGAGCTTGTGGCGCGATTTCTCGACGACGTGCCGATGAAGCGCTTCGGCAAGCCCGGAGAGATCGGCGAGCTCGTATTGTTCATGTGCTCGGACGCCTGCCCGTTCATGACTGCGGACACCGTCTTTGTGAACGGTGGCGGCGGCTGGCGGTGAAGAAACGCACGGCAGCAAAAATATCACGCTGCACGCAATCGATGCGCGGGCTGCTTTTTCAATCTTGACGTGAATGGGCGCGTATGCAGACTAATTATCGGGGACCGCTCAAAATCGTAGCGAGCGGATGGGGCTGTAGGCGTGCGTCCGCTTGATCGCATATTGTTTGTTGCGATTTGCAGCTGTTGCCGACGATCCAACTTCTGCCGACCCAGCAGATCGTCGAATCCCGGCTACGCAATCCCTCTCGGCTTCCAGTTCACCAAAAACACGCCGGCGACGCAGACCGCCATGCCGAGGAGCGCCAAGGGCGCGAGCCGTTCGTCGAACAAGAACCAGGCCATCAGCGCCGTCACCGGCGGCGTGAGATAGAACAGGCTGACCACGCGCGTCGCCGCCGCGCGGCGAATAAGAAAGTAAAGCAGCCAGACCGCGCCGAACGACAGTACCAGAACCAGCCAGCCGATGGCGAAGACGAATTGCGGCGTCCACTGCACGACGCGGGTTTCGAACAGCACAGCGCAGAGCGCAAATAAGAGTCCCGCCGCCGCGTATTGCAGGCACAGGCCGGGGCGCCAATCGATGCCGCCGCCGAAGCGTTTTTGGTAGAGCGTGCCGACGGTGATGCCGAGAAGCGCAACCACGCCCGACGCCCAGGCAAAGGGCGCGGCATTTCCCGTCGTCGCCTTGTCGCGGACGATCAAATAGACGCCGGCAATACCGAGCGCGAGGCCGAGCCATTGCAAGGCGCGCACGCGCTCGCCGAACCAGCGATTGGCGAGCGTCGAGGTGAGCACCGGCTGCAGGCTGACGACGAGCGCGATCATTCCGGCCGAAAGGCCATTTTCAATCGCGACAAAGACGCCGCCGAGATAGAGGCCGTGCAGCAGCGAGCCGGTGACGACGCTGTGCAGCATCCCGGGCGGGCTCGGCCATTTCGGCCGCGTCAAAAGCGTGACCACGCCGAGCAAGGCCACCGCCGCGGCCATGCGCAATGCCAAGAACGTCAAAGGCTCGGCATAGGACAGACCTAATTTGGCGCCGATGAAGCCCGAGGCCCACAGCACTACGAATACGCCCGGCGCCGCGAACACCGCGAAATCCTCGAACTTTTTCGGCATGGGCTGGCCCGGCGGAAACAAACGAAAAGGGGCAGCAGCACTAGCCGCTGCGGCGGCGGCCGTCACCACCCTCGCCTGCGCATCAGCTCTGCAGTTATCTCTGTTGCGACGGCCTCACGCGCTCCGCTCCTCGACCAAGCTCAGCATGTCGCGCGTGCGGGTGACGCCGGTCGGCCAGGCTTTGTCGTAATCGGCCACCAGCATCTTGAAACCGTCAGACTTCAGCGCCGCGTCAAGCCGGGCCATGTCGGCGAACTGATAGACGGCGTAATGCACGCCGGCATCCGCCGCGCTCCAGAACCGCCAGCATTTCTCGCACTTGAACTCGTCGAGCGCCATCGGCAGGTGGTGCTCCGAATACCAATGGTCGAATTTTTGCCGCAGCGGCTCGACGACCACGGAGCGCACCATGAAAAAAGCTTTGGGCATGACGCGTCCCCTTTCGTGATCCGTCACTCCCCCCTGATGCCGGCCTCTTTGATGATCGGCCACCATTTGTCGATCTCGGCCTTGGTGTACGCGGCGAGCCCCTCGGGCGTCTGCTGCTCAGGCGCGGCGATGTCGAGGCCGAGATCGGCAAAGCGCTTGCGTACGGCGGGATCGGCCAGCACTTGCACCATGGCGGCATTGAGCTTGCCGATGATATCGGCCGGCGTGCCCTTCGGCGCGTAAAGCCCGAACCATCCCGACATGTAAAGGCCCGACACGCCTTCTTCGTCGGATGACGGAATATCGGGCACCGCCGCCGAGCGCTGCGGCGACAGATTCACCAGCGCCTTGATCGCGCCGGCGCGGATCTGCGGCAGCAAGACGGCGGCCTGCGCGACCAGAAGATCGACCTGGCCGGCCAGCATATCGGTCATGGCCGGACCCGCGCCGCGATAAGGCACGAACAGCACTTGCGTCTTGGTGAGCTTTTGCAGCAAAAGCCCGCTGATCTGCGCCGACGCATTCTGGTTGATGAATTTGGCTTCGCCGGGATGCGCCTTCATCCAGGCGATGAGCTCCTCCAGATCGTTCGCTGGAAAATCCTTGCGCGCGGTCATCAGTTGCGGGTTGATCGACACCAGCCCGATCGGCGCAAAGTCAGTCTGCAGATTGTAATTGAGATTATAGATGATGCTGCCGACATGAGTGTCCCATTGGCCGATGTCGATGGTGTAGCCGTCTGGCGCGCTGCGCGCCAAACGTCCGACCGCGATAGAGCCGCCGGCGCCGCCGACATTCTCGACGATCATCGGCTGGCCGAGCACGGCGCCCAGCTTGTCGGCCAAGATGCGCCCGGTCACGTCGGTTGAGCCGCCCGGCGGGTACGGGACGATCAGCGTGATGGTGTGGGAGGGGAAGGTGTCGGCGTGCGCGGGAACGATCCATGCGAAGAAGACAAACGCAATTGCGGCGCAGTGTTTTCGCATGTTTCCATCCCCAAAAGAATATCTCAACTTTTAGCGGTATCAGGACGGCGGCAGTCCCGGGAGAGCATAGACGCGCGTCTTCGCCGACTTCTCGCGCAGCGGAATGATCGCCTGATAGGCGGGCGAATTCCACCAGGCCTTGAGATCGTCCACGCTGTCAAAGGCGAGGATCGCCACGGCACCGGCCGGCAGCGCCGAAGCATCGACCGCAACAGCCGGAGCGCGGGCCAGGGTCTTTTCGTGAAACGGCGCCATGGTTCCAGGCAGCGCCGCCAAATACTGCTTCCACCCGTCGGGATCGGTCACCTGCACTTCGGCGATCGGATAGGCGGGCGCCACCGCGGTTTGCGCATGCAGGAATGTCCCACCGGCAAGGCCGGCTGCCATCGAGGCCGCGGCAACGGCGGCGAATTTCAATCGCAGATTCATGTGATGCCTCCCTTTTTGCTCGCGCCACTTTCGAACGCGTCGCAGCCCGCAAAGGCTAACACAGCAAAAGCGCGGCAACCAGAGATGGCAGCCACGGCGCAGTAGGCGAAGGCAGACATTTCTACACCGGCAAATTATCGTGCTTGCGCCCCGGCATTTCCACCGTCTTCCCCCGCAGCATGGCGAGCGCGCGGGCGATGCGCGAGCGCGTAGCATGGGGCATGATTACGTCATCGATATAACCGCGCTCCGCGGCGATGAAGGGCGATAGAAACCGCTGTTCGTATTCCTTGGTGCGGGCGGCGATCTTGTCCGGGTCGGCCATGTCGGCGCGGAAGATGATTTCGACCGCGCCCTTGGCGCCCATCACCGCGATCTGCGCCGTCGGCCAGGCGTAATTGACGTCGCCGCCGATATGCTTCGACGCCATCACATCGTAGGCGCCGCCGAAGGCTTTCCGCGTGATCACGGTGACGAGCGGCACCGTCGCCTGCGAATAGGCGAACAGAAGCTTGGCGCCGTGCTTGATCAAGCCGCCATATTCCTGCGCGGTGCCAGGCAGGAATCCCGGCACGTCAACGAAGGTCACGATCGGAATGTTGAAGGCGTCACAAAAACGAACAAAGCGCGCCGCCTTGCGGCTCGCGTCACTATCAAGCACGCCGGCCAAAACCATCGGCTGATTGGCGACAAAGCCCACGGTGCGGCCGGCGATGCGGCCAAAGCCGATCACGATGTTGCGCGCGAAGGCCTCCGACAGTTCGAAGAAGTCGCCCTCGTCGACGACTTTGAGGATCAGTTCCTTGATGTCGTAAGGCTTGTTCGGGTTATCGGGCACGAGACTGTCGAGCGACGGCTCGATGCGCTCGGCCTCATCAAACGACGGCCATTCCGGCACGCCCGACGAACAGCTCGCCGGAAGGAAGTCGATGAGCCGGCGCATCTGCAACAGCGTCTCGACGTCGTTGTCATAGGCGCCGTCGGCAATCGAGGATTTGGCGGCATGCACAGAGGCGCCGCCGAGCTCTTCGGCTGTGACGATCTCGTTGGTCACCGTCTTCACCACGTCGGGCCCGGTGACGAACATGTAGCTGGTGTCGCGCACCATGAAGATGAAATCGGTCATCGCCGGCGAATAGACGTCACCGCCGGCGCAGGGGCCCATGATCACCGAGATCTGCGGAATGACGCCGGACGAGATGACATTCCGCTTGAACACTTCGCCGTAACCGCCAAGCGCCGCTACGCCTTCCTGGATACGGGCGCCGCCGGCATCGAACAGGCCGATGATCGGCGCGCGCGAGCGCATCGCCATGTCCTGGATCTTGATGATCTTCTGCGCATGGGTCTCCGACAGCGAGCCGCCGAACACCGTAAAATCCTTGGAGAACACGAACACGGTGCGGCCGTTCACGGTGCCGAAGCCGGTGACGACGCCGTCGCCCGCGATATGCGATTTCTCCATGCCGAAATCCGTCGAACGGTGCTCGACGAACATGTCGAGTTCCTCGAACGAGCCGCGGTCCATGAGGAGCTCGATGCGCTCGCGCGCGGTGAGCTTGCCCCGCTTGTGCTGCGCCTCGATGCGCGTGTTGCCGCCACCGGCGCGCGCATTGGCGCGGCGCTCCTCAAGCTTATCGAGAATGTCTTTCATGATCCGCTACTGGCCCGCTTGTGGCGGCCGCCCCTGGCTGCAATTTGCCGGCCGGATGTCCCCTGCAAACCGCAGTCTATCGGAGGGCCGCCGCCGGGCAAATACCGTCGTTGCGACCGAAGCACGTTGCGAGCCAGCGCAGCCGACGCCGGATTATTTAGCCACGAGGCGGTTGGTCCGGACCACGTCGCCCCAGAACTTGATCTGGTGCCTGAGCAATGCAGCCGCCGCTTCGGGCGTTTCCTCTTCGGCCGAATATTCATACATGCCGCCGTCCGCATAGGTCCTTTGTACCTGGGGATCGGCGAGCGCGGTGCGTAGCGCGCTGTTGAGTTTGTCGATGATCGGGCGTGGCGTGCCGGCGGGCGCCAATAGCATATGCCAGAAATCGAAATCGAGATTCTGGTAGCCGAGATCAGCCATCGTCGGCAGGTCCGGCAGGCCTGGGAACCGTTTCCTGCCGATGACGGCATAAGCCTTGAGCTTGCCCGCGTTGACCAACGGCTTGGCAACCACGGCCGATATCGGGCCCAGATCGACTTGCCCAGCCAACAGGTCGACGAGCGCCGGACCTGCACCGCGATAGGGAACCTGCACGACCTTTACGTCCACTTGCTGGAAGATCTCCACTTCGGCCAAATGACCAAATGAACCGACGCCGGGATGGCCGACCCTCACGCTTTGTCCGGGCGCTTTCATCCAGCCCAACAATTCCTTGAAATTGCCTGGCGGCAGCGTTGGCCGACCCGCGAGCGTATTAATCGTCGTATTGACGAGGCCGATGGGGGAGAAATCCTTTTCCGCGTCGAACGTCAGGCTCTGATAAAGCGCCATGCCCGCCGCCAGCGCGTCCTGGTGCAGCACGATGGTGTACCCGTCGGGCTCGGCGCGCGCGGCCTTGGCGGCAGCGATCATGCCGCCCGCTCCGCCGATATTTTCGATCACAATCGGCTGGCCCAGCGCTCTCTGCATTGCGTCCTGAAGGATGCGCGCCGTCGCGTCATCGGCGCCACCGGGTGGAAACGCGACAATCATAGTGACAGGACGGTCTGGATAGGTTTGGGCCGAGGCGGTGGCCGCTGCCAAAGCGCATGCGCCAACAAGCGCCGCCGCGAACGTGCGGGCAAAAATCATTTTGTCCTCCCCTGCGGCGCCTGTTGTTCTTTTCTGAAGCGCCGATTGGTTGTAACCGGCCGATATTCGGCCCGTCCGCATCCTGCCGCAACACAAATACGAGACGTGCGACTTCAAGTCCGCCGACCGAATGGTGCGGCGCACTCATTTTTTTCGCGCACAACTAGTGCAGGATCCCGAGACAACACGGTTGTCGTGATTAGTCGCGGCGCGACGCGTCTCGGTTCGAGCCGACGTTCACGGCGCCGATTTCGCCACCTCCTCAACCGCTGCGACGATGCCGGCATAGCCGGTGCAGCGGCAGAGATGCCCGCTCAGGACTTCGCGGATTTCTTCCGTCGAGGGCTTTGGATTGCGGCCGAGATAATCGGTGAACGACATCAGGATGCCCGGCGTGCAGAAGCCGCATTGCAGCGCGTGATTGTTGCGGAACGCCTGCTGCAGCGGGTTGAGCGTGCCGTCGGCCGCGGCGAGCGATTCCACCGTCGTCACCTCGCGGCCGTCGACCTGGACCGCAAGCGTCAGGCAGGAGCGCGCCGCGACGCCGTCGATCAGCACGGTGCAGCAGCCGCAGATGCCGTGCTCGCAGCCGACATGGGTGCCGGTTGCGCCAAGCTCGTGCCGCAGGAAATCGGACAACAGCAGGCGCGGCTCGGCGTCTGCCGTAAGCTTGCGGCCGTTGAGCGTGAGCGCAATGCGCGCCTTTTCGCTGCGGTTCACGCGGCGCATTTTTTCGCCTCCTCGATGACATGCGGGCCGAGCCGCCGGAACAAATCGCGGCGCAATGCGGCCGAAGCGTGCAAATCCTCGTAGCCTTCGAGCTCTTCCGCCCATTCGCTAATCGCCGCAGCCGCGTCCCCCTCGATGCGCCGCACCATCGGCCGGCCCGCCATGCCGCCGACGCCAACGCGGATCGAATCCTTCTCGACTGCGGCCGCCACCGCGATGATGGCGAAATCGCCGTGGCGGCGCGCCACTTCGTGAAAGCCCGTGCCCTGCCCGGCGGTGACCGGAAAGCGCACGGCGGCGATCAGTTCGTCGGGCGCGCGCGCCGTCGTCAGCATGTTTTGCTGAAACTCGCCCGCCGCAAGCACGCGATCGCCGCGCTTCGAGCGCAGCACCACCTCCCCGCCCGAAACGGCGAGCGCCAGCGGCAGTTCTGAGCTCGGATCGGCATGCGCGATCGAGCCGCACACCGTGCCCTTGTTGCGGGTCTGGAAATGGCCGACATAAGGCAGCGCCGCGGCGACCAGCGGCAGTTTCTGCTTGAGCTGCGGCCACGCCATCAGCTTGTTCTGCGTGACGGCAGCGCCCACTTCGATCTTGTCGCCGAGATCGCGAATGCTATCGAGGTCGCCGATCCGCGAAATATCGATCAGCACGGCAACGTCGATCAACCGCAGATTGAGCATCGGCAACAGCGACTGGCCGCCGGCAAGGAGGCGCGCGTCGTCGCCATATTCGGCGAGCAGCGCAACCGCCTCCGCGGCCGTGTCCGGCTGGACATAATCAAACGGACGAGGTTTCACGTCACGCCGCCTTCCAGCATGTCGTGGATGCGCTGCGGCGTCGCCGGCAGCGGCACGTCGGCTGTGCCGAGTGCATCGGCGATCGCGTTCGCAATGCAAACCGGCGTCGACATGCAATTGCCTTCGGCAAGCCCCTTGGCGCCGAGCGGGGTGAGCGGTGACGGCGACTCGTAGTGCAATATCTCGAGCGGCGGAATTTCGCTCACCGTCGGCACCAGATAATCGGCGAAGGTGCCGGAAAGGAACGCGCCTTCCTCGTTGTAGGAAAATTCTTCGTAGAGCGCCGCCGCCACGCCTTGCGCGAAGGCGCCGCGGATCTGGCCAGTGGCGATCATCGGATTCATGATGCGCCCGGCATCGTGCATCGACACATAGCGGTCGACACGAACCTGATAACTCAGTGGATCGATCTCGATGCCGCACATGTCGAAGATGAAGCCGTAGGTGAGCGAGGTATTGATCTTGTCGTCATGGGTCGGCGCTTCGAGTTCCGGCGGCGTCCACACCCCGGTCTCGCTCAAGGCCGGCGTCATGCCTTCCGGCAATAGAGTCGGCGCCCAGTTCGAGGTCGCGGCAACGCGGCCGAACGGCAGCGCGTTGTCGGGGTTCGATCGGCTTCTGACTTTGCTGCCGCTTAGCTCGACATCTTCGGGCAAGACATTAAGCTGTTTCGCGGCGATGGCCTTGATCTTTTCCCGCATCTGGCCGGCGGCCATGTGGGCAGCGACCGCGGTGCCTGAGGCAAAGCGGCTCGAATAGGTGCCGGCTGCGATCGACCATTGATCCTTCGCGGTGTCCAATTCCAGAATGACTTCGACCTCGTCGGGCGAAAGCCCAAGCTCGGCGGCGACGATTTGCGACAGCACCGTCTCGTGGCTTTGCCCCTGCACCGTCACGTCGGCCGTCACGGTGACGGCGCCGAGCGGATCGATATTCACTGTGGCCATCGACACCGCGCCGTTTTTCGGCCCCGCCTTCTCGCGCGTCTCGAGCGTCAACAGCGTCGAGAGGTACCCCATATTCGACATCGCCGGCTCGACCACGACCGCAAAGCCGATGCCGTATTTGCGTCCCGCCGCCCGCGCCGCGTCACGACGGTGCTTGAGTTCGTCGAGCCGTCCGCCGCCGATGGTCTTTTCGACGGCGCTTGCATAGTCGCCGGAATCGTAAAGCGCGCCGGCCGCGGTACGGTACGGAAACTTTTGCGCCGGGATCAGGTTGCGCCGGATGACGTCGAGCGGATCGAGCTTGAGCTCGACCGCGATGCGCTGCATCAATCGTTCGATGGCGAGATAAAGCTGCGGCCCGCCAAAACCGCGAATGAGGCTCGCTGGCATTTTATTGGTAAGAACGACGCGGTTGATCACGTCGACATTCGCGATGTCGTAGGCGCCGGTCACCGAGCCGTGCATGCGATAGAGCGGCCCCGGCATCGGCGCGCGCAGGAAAGCGCCGTAGTCTTCGAGCTGATCGAGCTTGAGGCCGAGAATGCGGCCGTCCTTAGTCACCGCGGCCTCGATCGCGGTGACGCGATTCGGACCCGAGCTTGCAGCGACCAGATGCTCGATGCGGTCCTCAACCCACTTGACCGGGCGGCCGGTGATTTTCGCGGCGAGCGCGGTCAAGACCACGTAGGGAAACACCGAAAGCTTGATGCCGAAACTGCCGCCCGAATCCGGCGGAATGCGCAGCCGCAATTTCGGTCCGGGAACGCGCAGCGCCCGCGCCATCACCGGATGCATCGAAAACGGCCCCTGGAAATTCGCCAGCACGTCGTAACTGCCCCTGGCCGGATTGTGCTGGGCTAAGACCACGTAGCATTCGATCGGCGTGAACGATTGGCGCGGAAACGTCACCGTCGTCGCAATGCGATGATCGGCGCGGGCGAAGGCGCCTTTGGTGTCGCCGTAGGAGAAGTTGCGGACGTGGATTTCATTGGTCTTGGCTTGCGGATGGAGCTGCGGCGCCGAGCTTTCGCAGGCGGCCAGCGGGTCGATCACCGCTGCAAGCGGCTCATAGTCGATCTCGACCAATTCGGCCGCGTCCTCGGCGATATAGCGGCTCTCGGCGACGACCAGCGCCACCGGCTCGCCGACATATCGCACGCACTCGACCGCCAGCGCCCATTGCTGGATCGGCGATTTCACCACCGCCATGAACGGATCGGACAGTTTGCGGACGTCTTCGCCGGTAATAACGGCCCAAACGCCCTCGTGCGCCAAGGCCGCGGCGGCATCGATGCGCACGATCTCGGCATGCGCATGCGGCGAGCGGATGACATGGGCCTGCAGGGTTCCGACCGGAACCGGCAGATCATCGGCATAACGGCCGCGGCCCGACAGCAGCGCCGGGTCTTCTTTGCGCAGGATAGACTTGCCGAGCTGTGCCGACATGATTTTGACCGACCTCCCCTATTCTATCTGTCTACATCCGCTGCCGGGTATTGTCAGTACGCCCTGTCGGCACGGGTGGTCAGCGCGCTTGGGCATTGATTTACAACCGAGTGGCGCTCTCTTAAGAAGGGGCGCTGCCGCGTCGAAAATTCCGCCGCCCGATGGGAGCGTCGTCAAGCTTGCAACCCGAAGCCCAGCAATCCGAAGGTCAGCTATCTAAGGGCCAGCATTCCGAAGGCTTGGCCCGCGATTTCAAAAAGATTCTGCTGATCAAGTTGTCGGCCGTGGGCGACGTCGTGCATACGATCCCGCTGCTCAACAAGTTGCGGCAGCGCTATCCGGCCGCACGGATCGACTGGCTGGTCGCGCCGCCCATCGGCGAGCTGTTGGCGCCTAATCCCGCGATTACCAATGTCATCGAGTTCCTGCGCGAGGAATGGTCGTCGCCGTGGCGGCTGACGCCCTACGTCGGCGCGGCGCGGCTCACCGCTGTGCTGCGCGCCGCGCAATACGATCTGGTGCTCGACCTGCAAGGCCAATTGCGCAGCGCCGTGTTTGCATTCACCAGCGGCGCGGCGGTGCGGATCGGCTTCGACCGGCCGCGCGCGGACCTGTGGAAAGCGTCGCCGCGAACGCTCCCCGAGGACGCGCGCCGGCACGCCTGGCAAGGCGCGCGCGAGGGCAGCTGGCTCGCCTACACCCATCACGTCGAACTGCCGACGCTCGATATGCACCCGGTGGAACGTTATCTGCGTTTCGGCGCCATGCTCGGCCTCGACGACAAAACCGCCGATTTCTCGTTTCCAATTCCAGCGGAGGCCACCATCCGCATCGACGCCCTGCTGGATTATTACGAGATCACCGGCAGGAAACTTGTCGTCATGGCGCCGGGCACGAATTGGGAAACCAAACAGTGGCGCAGCGATGCTTTCGCCGAAGTGGCGCGGCATTTTTTGCAGAAGAAATATGCCGTGACTTTGATCGGATCGGGCAGCGAGCACAAGCTCTGCGCCGCGGTCGCAGAACTCGCGCCGGGCACGGTCAATCTCGCTGGCGAAACGACGCTCAATGAGCTTGCAGCGCTGATCCGCCGCGGCGCGATCTGCGTCAGCAACGATTCCGGGCCCATGCATCTTGCCGCGGCGCTGGACCGGCCGGTCGTCGGCATCTTCGGGCCGACCGATCCGATCTGGGCCGGGCCGTACCGCCGCGACACCGCCGTGGTTCGGGCGGAGCTGCCCTGCTCACCCTGCTATCTTCGGCTGCTCAGCCGCTGCGCGCACAACCACGATTGCATGAAAGATGTTTCGGCAAGCGCCGTGATCGAGCGCGCCGAAAAGATTCTCGCAGCCCAACCTCCTGCCCGCCCGAAAACCCTGCAGGCAGGCCGGAGCTAGCCTAACTCGGCTCTGGGCCCTTATTTGCGCCGGCGGGTCGCGAGCCACGCCTTCATGTAGCGGTAATAGCTGCCCTCGGCATTGGCGACCGCGAGCAAAAATCCTTCGGCGCCGTCGAGAAAGCCCAGCCGCAAGACGTAGCTCTTCAGGAAGGCAAAAAATCCATGCGCGACGCCGGTGGCGAAAGACACTGTCCGGCCGGAGGCGACCAGCATCTCCGCGCTCGCGGTCGAATAGCGATCCATCCGCGACAGCGCGTCCTCTAGTCGCAACACCGGATGGTGGATCAAAGGCTTGCCGAGCCTTTTGACAGTGCCGTCGCAGATCGCGCGCTCGTGGACCAAGGCGTCGTCGAAGCGCGCTTTGCCGCGGCGGAACAGCCGCAACACATAATCCGGATACCAGCCCGAGTGCAGCATCGGCCGGCCGCAAAAGCTCGAGACGCGCGGCAGTTCGAAGCCGTCGGCGCCGCCGTCCGCCATTGCAACTTTGATGGCTTGCGCAAGCTCCGGCGTCACCCGCTCGTCGGCATCGATCGACAGAACCCAGTCGCCGGTCGCAAGCGACAGCGCGAAATTCTTCTGCGGCCCAAAGCCCCGCCATTCGTGCTGCTCGACCCGCGCCCCCTTGCCGCGCGCGATCTCCACGGTAGTGTCGGTCGAGCCGCTGTCGACAACGATGCGCTCGTCGCAAAAGCCAAGCCCGTCGAGACAGTCACCGATATTCGCCGCTTCGTTGCGGGTGATGACGATCGCGGAGAGCTGCGGCATGGAGGCTGAGATCGGCGGCTTCAATGCCAATACGGCGGATAGCCGGAATTCTTCTGTTCCGCCGCAAGAAGCCGCAGCATCGCCGGCCATTCCAAGACGCCATAGGGCCGGCGCGCGCCCGGCTGATAGAGATGCGCGGTATGCGCCAATACGTTTTCGCCGGGCATCGTGAGTTCGGTCCGTGCCGCCGTGGCATCAACCTGCGACCGGCACGACAATTCGAGCTGGTACATGGTGTTGAACGCCTGCTGGATGGTAGCGCCGCAGGTAAGGAGTCCGTGATTGCGCATGATCATCGCATCGTGCGGGCCAAGATCGGCCACCAGCCGCTCGCGCTCGTCGGTGTCGATCGCCGGACCCTCATAGTCGTGATAGCCGATATGGCCGACAAAGCGGATCGAGGTCTGCGACATCGGCAACAGCCCGCATTTCATCGCCGCCACCGCCATGCCGGCGCGGGTGTGGGTATGCAGCACACAGGAGACGTCCGGCCGCGCCTTGTGAATGGCGCCGTGGATCACATAGCCGGAGACATTGATGGCATAGTCGGTGCTGCCTTGGTCGGTATCGGGCTTTAGGATGATATTGCCCTCGACATCGATCTTGACCAGGCTCGACGCGGTGATCTCCTTGTAGAGGAGCCCGTAGAGATTGATCAAGAGATGCTCGGTGTCGGGAATGCGCGCGGTGATGTGGTTGTAGATGAGGTCGGTCATGCCATAAGCGTCGACCAGGCGATAGCAGGCGGCAAGATCGAGCCGCGCCTGCCACTCTTGCGCCGATACGTCGTTGCGGATTGACTTGAAGTCGGTCGAGTAATTCACGGTCGTTTCTCCCTTCCCTTAAGCATAGCTTCCGGCGCGGCTCGTGTCAGGGGCCGAACTCAGGTGAGATTACACGCGAGCGGCCGGCTAAGAAGTTAGGTGAGACGTGAGTTAAGACATCACTTTAAGAGCGGACCAGCAACATGCAGCCTAAAATCGAGGGTGGCAAAATTGAAGACATTCTGCGCAATCACGCCAAGGAAAAGCTCGCCCGCGGCGAGGTCGTCGCCTCCATGATAGTACGGCTCACCCGTGGCGCCGAGATCGCCCGCATTGCCAAGACGGCCGGTTTCGACAGCCTTTATGTCGATATGGAGCATGCGAGTTTCTCGCTCGAGACCACCGGCCAGATCTGCATGGCGGCGTTGGCCGCCGGCATCACCCCTTTGGTGCGCGTTCCAGACGTCGCCGAAGCGTCCCGCGCGCTCGATGCCGGCGCGCTCGGCGTGATCGCGCCGCATGTCCGCTCGGCGGCAGAAGCCCGCGACTATGTGGTCGCGGCGAAGTTTCCGCCGCTCGGCGAACGCTCGGCCGCGGGCCACCTGCCCCATTTGCACTATCGCTCGTTTCCGGTCGCCGAAGCCGATGCCGCTTTGAATACCGCGACCATGCTGGTCGTGCAGTTCGAAAGCGAGGAAGCCTTGACCAAGGCCGACGAGATCGTTGCCGTCGAGGGCGTCGATATGGTGCTGATT
Organism: Xanthobacteraceae bacterium; assembly: GCA_035642635.1. GTDB lineage: Bacteria > Pseudomonadota > Alphaproteobacteria > Rhizobiales > Xanthobacteraceae > BOG-931. Next base: position 35,056 of record DASQRX010000100.1, on the reverse strand, counting down.
GGCAGTAACGACATGCTCGCCGACTGGGGCCTTGCCGGCCGATACGAGCATCCGCGGCTGCGCGACGCCTACGCCAAAACGATCGAAGTCTGCCGCCGGCACGGCAAGCATGTCGGCGTCGGCGGGCTCTCGTCGCGTCCGCAGCTTGCCGCGGACTTCGTCAAGATGGGCGCGCGCTATGTCTCGACCGGCACCGATCTTGGCTTTCTGCTCGCGGCTTGCACGGCGAAAGCCAAAGAAGTGCGCGAGATGGCGACCGGCTGACGAAAATTAGTTGGCGTGGGGCTGCGCGCTTTCGGCTGAAACCGTTCCACGGCGGTTACGTACCGCATAGATGATCAGCCCCACACCAAGGACAACAAGCGGCGCGGACAGAACCATGCCCATGGTCAGATTGTCGGACAGCCGTTCCAATTGCGGATCCGGCTCGCGGAAAAATTCCGAGAAAATCCGCGCTACGCCGTAGCCGACGCAGAAAATACCCGACGCGAGACCGGGACGTTTCAAGGCGCCAAAATGCACACAAATTCCGAGGATGAACAGCAGCAGCAGTCCTTCCAAAGCCCCCTCGTAGAGCTGGCTCGGATGCCGCGGCTGATCGTCGACATCGGGAAAAATCATCGCCCACGGCACGTTGGTCGGGCGGCCCCATAATTCGGGCCTGATGAAATTGGCGACGCGGCCAAAGAAAATTCCGGTCGGTGCGGTGACCGCGCAAATATCGCCGATGGTTAAAATCGGAATCTTCGCCTGTTTGGCGACGTACCACATCGCAAGCACCGCCGCGATCATGCCGCCGTGAAACGACATGCCGCCTTGCCAGAGCTGAAAAATCTCAAGCGGATGCGCGCTGTAATGACTCCACTCGTAGAACACCACCTGCCCGAGCCGGCCGCCGATGACGATCGCCAGCGCGGAATAAAGCACGAGATCGCCGATGGTGTCTGCGGTGGGGCGCGGCGTATCGTCCCAAAGCCGCGCGCTCCGCACCAGCAACAAGGCATAGAGCCAGCCGCCGGCGAGGCCGCCGATGTAAGCGAGCGCATACCAACGGATCGGGAACGGCCCGATATTGACCGCCACCGGATCGATCACCGGATAGGGAATGACAAAGAGATCCATAGTAAAACTCGGCTGCTCGACTTGCTGGTCGACTTGCTGCTCGATTTGGCGGCGCTCGCCGGCCAACCCCATACCGCCCAAACCAATGTCGCCATCACATAATCCCGCTATGATGACGGAACGACGAAGCGCATGCTTGGTCGGACCGCCAGCACGAAAGACCTAAGGCCTTCAACCGCCTTGGCTCAATAAAACAATAGGGAGGACGTGAATGTTGAACGAAAATGTCAGCACGACGCGGGGGCTTGGCGCAGGCTTTGGCCTAGTGTTGGGCCTCGTCTTGGGCCTCGCCTGTTGCCTCTGGTTCGCGCTGATCCCTGCCCCCGCCCGCGCCGACGATTATCCCTCCCGTTCCATCCGTCTGATCATTCCATTCCCGCCCGGCGGCAGCAACGATGTGGTTGGACGCATTATCGCCAATCAGCTTGGCCGAAGCCTCGGCCAGCAGGTCTTTGTCGACAACCGCTCCGGCGCCGGCGGCGTCGTCGGCTCGGACCTTGCGGCCAAGGCCGCGCCCGACGGCTACACGCTGCTCGTGGTGTCGATCGCGCATGCGGTCGATCCGTGGCTCTATAAGACGCCGTACGATCCGGTGAAGGATTTCGTCCCGGTGAGCATTTTCGCGACCGGCACCAATGTGCTGACGGTCAATCCGAAACTGCCGGTCAACACCGTCCAGGAACTGCTCGCTTATGCCAAAGAGAAACCGGGCGTCTTGAATTACGCCTCAGCCGGCATCGGCAGCTTCCAGCATTTGAGCGGCGAATTGTTCAAGCTGATGTCGCACACCGACATTCAGCACGTGCCTTACAAAGGCGGCGGCCCTGCTATGCTCGCCGTGATCGCCGGCGAAGCTCAGGTCATGTTCAGTTCGATCGTGCAGACCGTGCCGAGCATCCAATCGGGCTCATTGCGGGCGCTCGCGACCGGCGGCGAAAAGCCGAGCCCGATTCTCCCCGACAAGCCGACTATCGGTGACTCCGGCGTGCCCGGCTACGTCGCCACCAATTGGTGGGGCGTCGTCGCGCCGGCCGGCACGCCGCAGGCCATCGTCGACCAGCTGCATGCCGCGATCGCGGTCGTGCTGAAATCGGACGACACGCAAAAATATCTCGCCAACGAGGGCGCGGCGCCGGTGCAGATGAACTCCGCCGAATTCGGCACGTTCATCGAGGCGGAAATCGCCAAGTGGGGGCCCGTCGTCAAACAAGCCGGCATGAAAGCGGAGTGAGACGGGGGCTTATCGCACGTCATGCAGTCGGTAACGCGCCAGATCAGCCGGTGTGTAGCTTTATCATGCGTTGCAGATTATCGGCTGTGGTCCGCACGTCGGACTGAAAAATCCGCCAATCGTCGGTGACGACATCCCAATTGACCATTGGGGCCTGTCCCCCAGCCGCGGTCGGAGCCAACCCGTTGGCGACGCGGCCGGTGGCCGTATCGTAGAGGAAGGCGCCGGCAATCGTGATCGCAATGCCAAGAATAAAACCTAGCAATGCTGGCATATATTCTCTCCATTTAATTCAATGCGTTGCGTTTTCGATCGATGGAACGTTTGGCCGCCAGCATTGTTCCCGTCGGCTCAGTCATATCCGACCTGCGATGCGCTCGGCCCACCCAGCGGCTCAACTGGCACCGCCAGTGACATCCAAGGGTGACGTTTTGCTGTGACGCAGGGCACAGCTATGTCGGGTTGGTCCGACGACACTTACTCAGAGAATACCGTCTCGACGAGAGACGGACGCCAATTTAGAATTAGGTAATTAGGTTCTGCGTTATGGGGTGATACGCCCGTGATGCTACAGCCGATCATACCGAACGAATCTCGTTCGACCGCGCTCGATCCTGAGCTGCTGACGGCAGAAATCAGTCTCTTGCTGGATTATCTGTCCGGTTTGCCCGAACGGACCCTGACAGCCCGCGCGCCGGGCCATTTGCCGCCAGGTTGTGAGACCTACGACGATGCTCTGTCGCGCTATTTCCCGATTGATGAGAGGGTGCGCGGCGGTGAAGTGCTTGAACCACCCGACCTTCAGTTTTTGCTCGAATTGCGCGACTTCCTCAATAGCCGCGCTGAGCCCGCGACCGGTGCCTCGATCGCATTCACCACGCTTGTTATCCGCAGGTTGCCAGAAGCGCGCAAAGGCAAAGCCGATGCCGAGCGGGCTTATCCCGAGTGGGTCCCGATGGCGCGCGCGCTGAGCCGCACAATGGTTGGGCTATTATGCTTCGCGGTCCTCATCACTTTAACAGTCGCGACGCTCGCCGCTTACATCTATATCGGCAATGCCAAGGCCACGAATCTTGCCGATCTGAACGCGCAATTCAAAGCCCTCGACGAGGAGATATTACGAGAAGAAGTCGCTGCGACCCATCCTCCGAACGCCGCCGTTCTCTACTACTGCTCGGATGTCGAGTCGGTGCCCAGTCCGAGTAATCCCACCGAGATGGTGGAGCGTTTTCACACCGTCGCGCAATTGCATCTCTGCGCCAGGCTGAGCGATTTGCGCCGCAAACAGGACCTGGCCTACGCGAACCTGTCACCCTGGTTCCCGCGCGACGATCGTGCCTTGCCCGCCGACCTCAACGTCGTCAGCGGATATGTGCTGCCGGTCCTCATGGGACTTCTAGGTTCGATGACTTACGTTCTGCGGCGCTATTTGCGCAGCGTCGGCGATCGTCTCCTCACGCCGCGGGATCTGCGCGAATACATCGTGCGTCTCGTTCTCGGCACAGTGTTTGGAGTGGCGATCGGCTTTTTCACCAGCGCCAGCGGACAGGCCGAGGTCATTACCAATCCAATCGGCGCACTTGGCGCGCCGGCGCTTGCATTCTTGGCGGGCTACGGCGTCGAAGCCGTGTTTCGCCTGCTTGATGGAATGGCGGATCAGTTTTCCGCAGCGCGCAAGTAAGCGCCACACGTCGCATCCCGTTTGAGTTCGACGAGGTCGTGTCTCAGACGGCGAGCGCCAGAAGAATCAGGTTCGTGATCGCATCGGGGTGCGAGATCAGTGCCAGGTGGCTCGCTTCGTTCTCGATCGTCTTCGCACCAATCCGCTTGGCCATGAAGCGCTCCAGGTCGGCAATCGATGGTTCGGTCTTGGGTGGACACGGCATAGAAGCTGGGCTTGGTGCGCCATGCGGCATTGGTCGTCTTTTCCGTCGTCAGCAACTTCTTGAACGGCTGCTGAACCGCGTAGAGAACGCGCGCTTCCTCCGGCGGCAGGTCGCCCGCGAAGTCGTGCAGGAAGGCCGCCTCGGACAACCGGCCCCAATCGTCGTCGAAGACAATGCCGGCTGAGGCCGGTGGCGTCGGGTAGGTCTTCGACAGTGCCGTATAGTCCTCGCCGGCATCGGGTGCCCGCGCGGCGACGTAGACAAGCGCAGTGATCTTCGGGTCCACCCCCACTTCCGTCACGATCATTCCGGAGAAGGAGTGGCCAACGAGCACGGTTGGGCCCGGCTGCTCAGCGATCGCCCGCCGCGCGGCCTCCGATGCCTCCTGCAGCGAGGTCAGAGGATTCTGCACGCTGGTGCAGTTGATGCCCTTCTGCTGCAGGCGGGCGATGACCTTCGACCAGCACGAGCCGTCGGCGAACAGTCCGTGGACGAAGATGACATTCCTCGTCTTCGGCACTGTCTGCGCGCTGGCGACCTGATTGAGCCGAGGAAGGGCCGCGCTCGCGGCGGCAGCCCCGATCACTGTCCGGCGGTTCAACATAGTACCTCCTATTGAACTACGGGCGATTTTGCGGCGCTCCCTCATGAGCAAACGCTCCCCAAATGAGCAAACCCTCCCCACGTTTTTGATGACGATGCTTTGTACCGAGATTCACCCAGATCGGGGCAGCTCCAAAATAGCATCCTGCTCAGGCAGGCAGCCGGAACCTAACAGTCAGCGTCCCGCAATGGTTCCAGCATTGGTGCGTAGGATGGGTTGAGTCCTGGTGAAACTCGTCACTCAATCTTAATCCAGCTTGATGTTGGCCGCCCTGACGGGCTTGAGCGCATCGTGATGTCGGCTTCTGACCCGAAGCGGACATCAGCGGCGCGAGCAACGAGCAGGAGTAACCCACGCCGGCCGCAAGGTATACTGGACCCTCGCGCAACCACGCGGTTCTTGTCACATGAGCGAACTGACCCAGAAATTCTCTGAAACTCTATTGCACACGCAGTTCTTGCCGCCAGAGCTGCCGGCGGACAGCGGCGAAATTCGCACCGGTCTCATTACCGGCTCGGCCCACACCAATTCTCCAAGACCGTCGAAAGCTGCATTAGAGGCAACACAACCTCACGGATCAAGCCGGATGTGATCAAAACCGAAAACACGTCCAGTTACAACCTCGGGACTCCTCCCCCGTGAAGACGGGGAAGGATGACCGGCTCAAAACGACACGCTAAGAACGGCGCATGACAAAACAATTCACCTATCATTCCGACCCGGTGCGGATCGTGTTCGGGCCGGGCTCCGTGAGCGCGCTGGGCGCGGAGGCAGACCTGCACAAAATGTCGCGCATCATCGTGCTGTGCTCGAAGACGCGCACCGAATTCACCCGCCGCGTCACAGCCCCGATCGCCGATCGCTGCGTCGGCTATTGTCATACCGGCGGGCAAACCATGCCGCGTGAAGCGTTCGAGCACATTCTTTCCGAGCTCAAGCGGCTTGATGCCGATGGCTTTATCGTGGTCGGCGGCGGCTCGCCGATCGGGCTTGCGAAAGCGGCGGCGGCAATGACGAAGCTGCCCTATATCGCGGTCGTCACCACGTATTCCGGTTCGGAGATGGCGGCGCGCTGGTACATTGGCGTCGCCGAAAATCGCGTCTCCGGCAATGGCCCCGAGGCGCTGCCGGCGACCGCGATCTACGATCCCGAACTGACGCTCGATTTGCCGGTGCGCGTCTCAGCGGCGAGCGGCATGAACGCCATGGCGCATGCGGTCGAAAGCCTCTACGGCATCGACACCAATCCGGTGGTGCAAACCATGGCTGAGGAAGGCATTCGGCTGCTCGGCTCGGGCTTGCCGCGGGTGGTCGACAATCCACACGATCTTGCGGCGCGGACCGACGTGCAATACGGCGCGTGGCTGGCGGCGAATTTCCGCGCCGAGGTCGGGCTCGAACACGCCATCGCCCAGCGCGTGCGGCAATGGTTCAATCTCGAACACGCGCAGACGCATGCGATCGCGACGCCTTATGCAATTGGCTTTAACGCGGCCGCCGCGCCGCAAGCGATGGACCGCATCAAGCTCGCGCTCGGTGCGACAGACGCAGCGCGGGGGCTTTATGATCTCAATGTCCGGCTCGGATTGCCCACAGGACTCAAAGATCTCGGCATGCAGGAGAAAGATATCGAAAAGGCGGTCGACGTCGTGTCGGCTGCGAAGATCTCGCATCCGCGGCCGGTGTCGAAGGCCGATCTGAAAAATGTGATCGCGCAGGCTTATGCCGGCGCGCCGCCGCGATTTTAGGTTGGCGCATGATCTTGTCCGGAAACCGGTTGCCACTTTTCGGGATCATGGGCTGCGCGATCACGCCGGCCGTTCGCGCGCCGCCATGATCGCCAGATAGAGATAAAGGCCGAGCAGCGTCAGCTCGACCAAGACGATGAAAAAGTTGCCGCCATAGACACCGGGGAAGAACACTTCGACCGCCGCCATGGAAACCACCGAGGTGAGCCACACCACCGCGCCCCACGCCGCCGCGAGCCAAAGCCCGACCGCGGCGACGAGATCGAGGACGGCAAAGAACACGGTCGCGGTCTGCCAGGCGATGGTGTGCGATTCGAAGGCCTCATCGGGGCTCGCGCCGATGCCGCAGACTCGCGACCAATGATACAGGCCCTTAACCATCGACACGCCGGCCATGATGCGCAGAAACAGGACGAGATATTCGGTCCAAGTGCCTTGCGCGGCACCCTTTCCGACCCGCACCGGCTCCAGCATGTCGCTCGGCCGGGTTGGCCGCCGCTGCGATTGATCGCTCATGGTTGCTCGCTCATGGCTTATGGCGATAGAGGGCCGGCAAATCGCCGTCAACGCCGGGGCCGACACTGTCTCCCGGCCGAGTAGCGGGTCGGCCCTGGAAGGAGTAAAAGTGAGCCTGGAAGCTGGAGTCATAAATATGGCCATGAAATTCGGCCGGCCGCTCGAAACCACCAGACTGGTGCCGGTGGAAACCACCCCGCCTGCCGACAGCCTCGACTTGACGGTTCGCCCGCGCCGCAATCGCCGCGCCGAATGGTCAAGGCGGATGGTGCGCGAAAACGTGCTCACCGCCGACGACCTGATCTGGCCGCTGTTCCTGGTCGACGGCATCAAGGTCCGCACCCCGGTCGATTCCATGCCCGGCGTCGACCGGCTGTCGGTCGACGAAGCGGTGCGCGCCGCCGAGCACGCCGCGAAACTCGCAATCCCCTGTCTCGCGCTGTTCCCCTATACCGATCCCGGCCGGCGCGACGAGGCGGGCTCCGAGGCGCTCAATCCGGACAACCTGGTCTGCCGCGCCATCCGCGCCATCAAAAACGAAGTGCCGGAGATCGGCGTGCTCTGCGACGTCGCGCTCGATCCCTACACCAGTCACGGCCACGACGGCCTGCTCCGTGACGACGTTATTCTCAACGACGAAACCGTGCACATCTTGGTCAAGCAGGCTCTGGTCGAGGCCGAGGCCGGCTGCGACATTATCGCGCCGTCCGATATGATGGATGGCCGCGTCGGCGCTATTCGCTCTGGCCTCGATAGCGCGGGATTCGGCGACGTGCAGATCATGGCCTATGCGGCAAAATATGCATCCGCCTTTTACGGGCCGTTCCGCGACGCGGTCGGCTCGAACGCAACGCTCATCGGCGACAAGCGGACCTACCAGATGGATCCGGCCAATACGGACGAGGCTTTGCGCGAGGTGGAACTCGACATCGCCGAGGGCGCCGACATGATCATGATCAAGCCCGGCCTGCCCTATCTCGACATTTTGCAGCGCGTCAAAACCGCCTTCGGCATGCCCACCTTCGCCTACCAAGTGTCCGGCGAATATGCGATGATTATGGCTGCGGCCGGGAACGGCTGGCTCGACGGCGACAAGGCTATGACCGAGAGCCTGATCGCGTTCAAACGAGCCGGTGCCGACGGTGTGCTAACTTACTTTGCGCCACGAGTTGCGGAGAGATTGAAGAAGGGCGGCTTATAATACAACAGTGCCGACCGCTCCCGCCCGGGAAGAAGATCGAGGCGGATGTGATGCGTGAATACGACGACAATATTCGGCTCTACACGCCGACCTTGCAGCGGATCATCACCCTGGTGGCGGTGATCATCGCGGTGCCGGTGGTTTTGTGGACCATCACCGCCTTTGTCCGCGCTTATGTCGCCCCGCCGCAGATCCCGTCATTCCGGCCGATAGCCGCAAGCCAAGGTCCTCAACCGACGCAGGTTCCGGTGCAAGTCGCCGCTTCGACCGGCGACAAAGCCACCGCGACCGAGGCGCGCGGGCCCTTGCTCGACATCAGAAAGCCGCCCGGCAGCGACACCTCGCAAGCCGCTCCCCGGATATCTGGCCTCAACACACCCGCTCCGCCGCCCGCGCCTCCGCCGAGCGCGCCAGCGATGTCCGCATCACCCGTGTCCGCGGGAGTGCCGCCGCCACCGTTTGCCGCCACGCGGAGCCTGCCTGCCACGACAGCCGCTCCGCCCAATATCGCGGTCGCCAACGTCGCTCCGACCCCGGCATGGCCCAACCCGGCGATAAGTCCGCCGGCAAATTCCAACGCGAACACAGCGCCAGCGGACACAGTTGCATCGCAGGAGGAGCAGCCCGCCGCGAACGACGACAGCGCCGACCTGCCTCCCGGCGTGCCGCTGACCGGCCAGATTCCCCTGCCCCGCCACCGGCCCGCCATGGCGGGTTTGACCAATGTGGCGCTCGCCGGCGGGCCTGCGCCGGGTATGCCGATGCCGGCAACCGTGCCGCTGCCCCGGGCGCGCCCGGCTTCCGCTCCCGAGCCGGCGCCGGTCAGCGAGACGCCTTATCCGGCCTATGAACCGTCACAGCTGCATTGATTGCGTTATTCCAGCGCCGCGCCGCCGACCACGCGGAGCAGCTGATAGCCATCGTCGGCGAGCGCGCGAAAAATCGCGTCGGCATGCGCTCCGTCCCGCGTCTCCATCGTGACATCAAGCTTGGCGCCCTTGGCCGGCACGTCGAGAAACAGGCGATGATGTTCGACGCTGAGAATATTGGCGCCAAGCTCGCCGAGCCGGCTCGTGATCTGCCCCAAAACGCCCGGCCGGTCGGGAACGGTGAGGCGGAACGAGACGATGCGGTTCTCGCGTTCCAATTCGCGGACCACGATGGAGGCGAGAATGCGCGGGTCGATATTGCCGCCGCAGAGGATCAGGCCGACCTTGCGTCCGGCAAAGCGCTCGGGCGCAGCCAGCATGGCGGCAAGCCCGGCGGCGCCGGCGCCTTCCGCCATGGTTTTTTGCAGCGTCAGGAATGCATTGACGGCGCGCTCGATCATCACTTCCTCGACCAGCACGATATCGCTGACAAGGTCGCGCACGATCGGCAGCGTCAAGGCGCCGGCTTTGCTCACCGCAATGCCTTCGGCAAGCGTCGGACCGCCGCAAGGCCGGTCGCCGCCGTTAATCGCATTCCACATCGACGGATAGAGCAGGCACTCGACGCCGACGATCTCGATCGCAGGCTTGTGCGCGCGCGCAGCGACGGCGTTGCCGGCGATCAAGCCGCCGCCGCCGATCGGAATAATCAGAACGCCGAGGTCCGGCACGTCCTCCAGCATTTCGAGCGCAATGGTGCCCTGCCCGGCGATGATGTGCGGATCGTCATAGGGATGGACCCAAACCAGGTTCTGCTCGGCTGCGATCGCCTCGGCGCGCGCCTGTGCCTCCATCACCGTCTCGCCGTGGAGCACGACATTGGCGCCCAGCGCCTCGGTCGCCTTCACCTTCACGTAGGGCGTCGTCACCGGCATGACGATGGTGGCGCGGATCGAAAGCCGCCGCGCATGATAGGCGACCGCCTGGCCGTGGTTGCCGGCCGACATCGCAATGACGCCGCGGCGCCGCTCGTCGTCGCCAAGCGCCGCGAGCTTCACGCAGGCGCCGCGCTCCTTGAACGAATTGGTGACCTGCAAATTCTCGTATTTGACATAAACGTCGGTGCGCGTGAGCGCCGACAACGGCGGCGCCGGAAGGAGCGGCGTCCGCAATACGTGACCGGCGAGTGTGCGCCGGGCTTCCTGAATATCGGCGAGCGTGATTTTCAAAAGAATTCTCCAGGCCGGCGAGCAAATCGCCTCTTAGAGTGTCGCGACCACTTGCTTTGACGGTCAATTCTCGCCATGTGCGATGGCATTATACAGGCAGGTTGACCATGACAGACCAAGCCACAGACCAAGCCCCTGGCCCGGCCCCTGGAATAGGCTCCGCTACCACCGGCCGGATCAGCATCGGCGTCGACGTCAAGCCGCATTCCTATGACCCCGCGGCCAATCCCGAATTGTTCGACGGCATTTTGGCGCGCCGCGTCGTCGCCTTTGTCATCGACGTCATTATTCTCGCTATCCCGCTGATCGTGGTTTGGATGTTCATCTTCGTGTTCGGCATTGTCACGCTCGGCTTGGGCTGGGCACTCTACGGGCTGTTGTCGCCGATTTCGGTGGTCTGGGCGCTGTTCTACTACGGCTACACGCTCGGCGGTCCAGCGTCCGCCACGATCGGCATGCGCGCCATGGAGATCGAAATGCGGACTTGGTATGGCGCGCCGGCCTATTTCCTGCTCGGGGCCGTCCACGCCGTCGTCTACTGGCTCAGTGTCAGCATGCTGACGCCCCTCATCCTTGTGGTCGGTTTCTTCAATGCGCGGGGACGCCTCTTGCATGACATGCTGGTCGGCACCGTCGTCATCAACAACGCGACCCGGGCGGCATTGCTGCGGACCCGCCCGTCGCGTTAAGCCGCGGCCGGCGGTTTGAATTGGGCTTTGACGCGAGGCCGCTCTCGGGCAATCTTATGGCGCTGCCGGATTCGGTTTCCGGTGGTGCTGCAACAGCGTAATGCCTCGTGACCCAACACCCGCGCGATACACCGCAGTTCTACCTGACCGCTCCCTCGCCTTGCCCCTATCTTGGCGGCAAAGAGGAGCGGAAGGTTTTCACCCATCTGGTCGGCGAGCGCGCGCCTGAGCTGAATAATATCCTGACCCAGGGCGGCTTCCGCCGCAGTCAGTCGATCGCCTACCGGCCGGCCTGCGAGGGCTGTCGTTCCTGCGTCTCGGTGCGCGTCGTCGCCAAGGACTTTCGCCCGACGCCAAGCATGCGCCGCATCACGCGCCGCAATGCCGACATAGCGAGCGAAATGCGAATCGCGGTTCCGACATCCGAGCAATACGCGATCTTCCGCGCCTATCTCGATTCCCGGCACCGCGACGGCGGCATGGCCGACATGACAGTGCTCGACTACGCCATGATGGTCGAGGACAGCCATATCGAGACGCGCATCATCGAATACCGGCGTCGCGACCCGGCAACGCCGCAGCGCGCCGGAGGCGAACTGGTCGCCATCGCGCTGACGGACGTGCTCGGCGACGGTCTGTCCATGGTTTATTCGTTTTTCGAGCCGGACGAGGCCGCGCGCTCGCTTGGCACACTCATGGTGCTCGACCATATTGCGCGGGCGCAACGCATGGGCTTGGCTTACGTTTATCTTGGCTATTGGGTACGCGGCTCGCGCAAGATGGATTATAAAAGTCGCTTTCTGCCTCAAGAGCGCCTGATGCCGGACGGCTGGGCGAGAGTTGAGTAGACGCCAGAGAGAAAAGTCATGCGACATCTTAGCCGGACCTCGCTCATCGCCGGTCTTCTCGTTGCTGGCATTCTTGCTGCGGAAATGAGCGCCGCAGGTGTTGGCGTGGCCCTAGCGCAAAGCGCGCCGGCCACCAGTGCCGATACGCCAAAGGGCAAAGCGCTCGTCAACGGCGACGGCATGACGCTTTACACGTTCGACAACGACAGCAAGGGCAAATCGAATTGCAACGGCCCCTGCGCCACTTTGTGGCTGCCGCTCATTGCCACGGTCGATGCCGGCGCGTCGGGTGATTTTTCGCTGATCACGCGCAGCGATGGCCGCAAGCAATGGGCTTACAAGAACAAGCCGCTCTATAGCTGGAGCAAAGACACCAAGCCTGGCGACACGTCAGGCGACGGCGTCAACAGTGTTTGGCACATCGCCACGCCGTGACTATTGTTTGCCGCAATCAGCGCTCGCCGTCCCCTCGATTGCGGCGACGTAGCGCGCAACTGATTTTTCCAGCACGTGCTTGGCGTCTTTGGCGATGACGCGGTCGAAATAGTGGCCGTAGATCACATCAAACGTAAATGGCTCGAGCGCCTGCCCGATATGCTGCACCGTGCGCGCCGACAGCGGAATGAAATTCGGATAGCTGCGCATAAAGGATAGCCATTTGCGGTCGGTCGTGACGGTGAGAATATCGCCCGAGCAGACGACGCCGCGGCCGTCGGCGCCCGCCGACCAGTGCATCACGGTGGCGCCCTCAAAATGACCGCCGCAGCGCACGAGCGTCACGCCATCCCAGAGCTTGTGCCTATCGCCGTCCCACAACCGGATCGCCGGATCCGGCCGCATGATCCAGCCGCGATCGGCGGCATTGAGATGGATCGGCGCATCGAACGCATGCGCCCATTCCACCATCGTGGTGTAGAAATGCGGGTGCGAAATTGCGATCGCGTCGATGCCGCCGAGGCCTTCGATGATGGTGACGGTCGCTGCGTCGAGCGTGGCGATGCAGTCCCACAGCACGTTGCCGCCTTGCGTGCGCACAAAGAGAGCCCTCTGGCCAATGGCGAAAGCCGGCTGCGAGCCGATGCCGATCACGCCGGGCTCATATTCGCGGCAGCCGTTGACGTGGCTCTGCGCCAACGCCTGTAGCGTCGTCCAGCCCTGCCCCCGCGGCGGCACGTATTGGCGTTCCTCTTCGCAGACAACGCATTGCGCCGGCGGCGCGGCGCTCTCGCGAAACTGCATGCCGCAAGCGGTGCAGATGAAGTGGGGCATCAAACGTCTCGTTATATCGTGTGCTAGATCGGCAACTCCGCAAGCGACTGCAAGGCGTAGAATTGCACCGGCTCCTTCCGCCCTTTGACGGGGGCTTCATGCAGTTCGCAACCGTCGAGCTTGAGCCCTGCAGCCTCCGCCGCCAGGCGCGATAAAATCACCGGACACCCGTAGTCTTTGCTCAGGCTTTCAAGCCGTGCGCAGGTATTCACGGTGTCGCCGATCGCGGTGATGATCTGCGAGTGCGGCGGCCCCATCGCGCCGACGATGGCCTCGCTGAAATGAATCCCGATACCGACGCGCAGCGGCTCGCGCAGATCGGTGCGAAGCGCCTGGTTGAGTGCATCGAGGCGATGCAGCATGGCACGGGCGCCGCGCAACGCGTCGGCCGCGCCGGTCTTCGGGTTCGCGGCATTGAGGCCGTAGAGCGCCATCAGCCCGTCGCCGGTGAATTGCGAATAGTGCCCGTTGGTTTCGATCAGCGCCCTGGTCATCTCGTAGAAAAACTGGTTGAGAATGAACAAGACGTCGTAAGGCAGCCGCGCTTCACCCAAAGTGGTCGAGCCACGCAGATCGACAAAGACGACCGCGACCTGGCGTTCGCTGCCTTCAAGCCCGCCGCGTGTGGCGCCGTCGGCGGCGCTGGCATCGGCGGCAAGAACCGGCATGATGGCTAAGTCCGCGGTCGGACGGATCTGGCAGGCCAATCGCATGCCCGGTGACGCACCGATGCGGGAGAGAGCCTTTGCTTCCAAAATCGAAGGCTCGGCGAGTTCGTCCAGTCCCTTTGTCACCATGATCCGGCACGTGGTGCAGCGGGCCCTGCCGCCACAGACCGATGCATGCGGGACGCCGTTCGCGCGCAGCGTTTCAAGCACGGTCGCGCCCGGAAGGATCGACATGCTTCGCCCGTTCGCATGCGCCAGGATCGGCGGGCGTTGGCTGTGATAGTACCAGTTGCGCAGGCCCCTTCCGGCAAACGGCAAAAGCGGCAGCGCGATGCAGAGCATCCAACCGACATCGGCCATCCGATCGATCTCGGCTATCGCCTCGTCGGTCACATTTGCATCAGCCAGCGACGAAGCAACAAAATCTTGGTCCTTGGCTTCGCGCAGGACCTGATTGCCGCCGGTGACGTAGCCGGCGAGCGCAAGCGTCGGCAGCAGCAAGGCATAGGTGAACAGGAACGGCCGCCATTTCGGATACCAGGGCTTGAGCCGCAGCCAGTAGTGGATGCCGATACAGGCGTGCAGCCATACCGTGACAATCGCAAGCATCTGCACCGCAGCGAGCCATGGCATGATCAGCCACTGCGCGACGAACACCGTATTGTAATAAGTCGTGACGTCGAGGACGTGTTCGGCGATGCGCGTCGCCACGACATGATATGTCAGCAGCACGGGGATGCAGAGGCCGAGCGATAGTTGCGTCCATTCCCAGCGGCTGAGCCGTAGCGAGCGGCGAACGTAGATCGACCACAACGCGTTGCTGTAATGAATGAGAAACGCGGTCGACAAAACGATCGTGCCGGTCCAGCCCCGCCACGGATACATGAGGATGCGGCGCGCGGCCTCCGCGTCATCGAAAGAAACGAGAAGAAAGCAATGCGCCGTGAGGTGACAGATCACAAAGCTGAGCATGGTGAGCGCGCTGGCAAGCCGCAGCCAGCTTCGCCAGTTCGACCATGCGCGACTGTTCAATGTCATTCTGTTCGCCGCACGCCTTTGGAAATCAATTCTTGCAGGCTATTGTGATCGTTCAAAATCGCGAAAAATTCCCGGTGACACCCCTTGGCGGGAAATGCCCCAGGCGGAAAATGCCTCGTCGACAGCGAGTATAGACGGCTTTCCGGGCGCACGAAATCCGCCCGTCACGCGAGAATGACCGGCAGAACCAGCGCGCTTACGTGTTTGTATCCGCTAGTCTTCGCCCGTGTCCTTACCGTTCGCGGCTCGGTCGGACATGCTTTCAAACTTATTGTTCTTTGGAAAACCCTTCGGCGCGAGGCGGCCGGCATCGGCCCGGTTGCCGCGCCAGTCGGAAAGCTCCTTAAGGGTGAGCGAGAATACGCGGCCGGCTGAATCGGTCCAGCGCAGCCCGGTCTCGACCTCGAAGGTTTTGATGTCGGACAAGCCGCCGTCCTTGTAACGCTGCAAGCGCACACCGCGCCCGCGCGTCATCTCTGGCACCTGATCGCGCGCGAAGACCACCATCTTGCGATTTTCGCCGATACTGGCGACGAATTCGCCTTCGACCGGGGCGAGTGCGCGCGCCTCGTCGGGCGGCTTCACGTTGAGCACCTGCTTGCCTTTGCGCGTATTGCCAAGGCACTCGTCCTCGGGAACGATGAATCCCGTGCCTTGCTTGCTGGCGACGATGAGCTTACGGCCGCCTTGATAGCGGAACACGGTGACGATATCGGCTTCCTGCTCCAGATCCGCGAACAGCCGAATCGGTTCGCCGTGACCGCGGCCGCCTGGCAGCTTTGCAGCGTCGATCGTGTAGAAGCGGCCATTGGTGGCAAAGACCAGAAGCTTCGAGGTGGTCTCGGCGAAGAACGCGAGCTTCAAGCTGTCGTCGGCCTTGAACGCCAATGCCGACAGATCGGCGACCTGCCCGCGCAAAGCGCGGATCCAGCCCTTCTCGGACACCACGATCGTGACCGGCTCGCGCTCGACCAAAGCTTCCTCGATCGCGGCCTCGTCGTGGGCCGGTGCCTGCGCAAAACCGGTGCGGCGCTTGCCGATCGGCGTCTTCGGCCCAAAGGCGTCGCGCACTTCGCGAACCTGGTCGGCGATCCGCTTCCATTGCTGCTTCTCCGAACGCAGCAATTCCTCGATCGACTTCTTCTCGGCGCGCAGGTCCTTGTCCTCCTTGCGGATCTCCATCTCCTCGAGCTTGCGCAGATTGCGCAGCCGCATATTGAGGATGGCCTCGGCCTGAACGTCGGTGAGCTTGAAGGCTTTCATCAGCACGGGCTTCGGCTCATCTTCGGTGCGGATGATCTTGATGACCTTGTCGAGGTTGAGATAGGCGACCAGATAGCCGCCCAAGACTTCGACGCGGTGTTCGATCTGCGCCAGACGATAGCGCGACCGGCGCAATAAGACTTCGCGGCGGTGGGCAAGCCATTCGCTGATCGCCTCGGCGAGTCCGATGACTTTTGGAATGCGGCCGCGCACCAGCACGTTCATATTCAGCGGCACACGGCTTTCAAGCTCGGTGAGCTTGAACAGGCTTTCCATGAGGAGAGCCGGATCGACCGATCGGGAGCGCGGTTCGAAGACAATCCGCACATCCTCGGCGGACTCGTCGCGCATATCGGCAAGAAGCGGCAGCTTCTTTTCATTCATCAGTTCGGCGATGCGCTCGATGAGCCGCATCTTTTGCACCTGCCACGGGATTTCGGTGACGATAATTTGGTAGGTCCCGCGCCCGGTCTCTTCGGTTTTCCAGCGCGCGCGGAGGCGGAACGAGCCCCGGCCGGTCGCATAAGCCTCGGCAATGGTCTCCGGCGGATCGACGACAAGGCCGCCGGTCGGAAAATCGGGTCCCGGCACGTATTTCAGCAGCGTCTTGGTGCGTGCGTTGGGCTGCTCGATGAGATAGAGCGCAGCGTCGCAAAGCTCGGCAACGTTGTGCGGCGGTATCGACGTCGCCATGCCGACCGCGATGCCTTGCGCGCCATTGGCCAGCAGGTTCGGAAACGCCGCCGGCAGAACGACCGGCTCTTCCGAGACGCCGTCGTAATTCGGCCGGAAGTCGACGGCGTCTTCATCGATGCCGTCGAGGAGGAGTCGCGCCACTTCCGTCAGCCGCGCTTCGGTGTAACGATAGGCGGCGGCGTTGTCGCCGTCGATATTGCCGAAATTGCCCTGCCCGTCGACCAGCGGATAGCGCGAGGAAAAATCCTGCGCCAGGCGCACCAGCGCGTCATAGATCGCCTGATCGCCGTGCGGATGGAAATTGCCCATCACGTCACCGACGATTTTCGCCGACTTCTTGAACGCGGCACCGGGATCGAGCCGCAACAGCCGCATGCCGTAGAGGATGCGCCGGTGCACGGGTTTGAGCCCGTCGCGCGCATCCGGCAGCGCGCGATGCATGATGGTGGAAAGCGCATAAGCGAGATAGCGCTCCTCGAGCGCTTCACGCAGCGCAATCTCCTGGATGCCGTTCGGTTCGGGCGGCGCCACTTTCCTATTCATGGTCTAGCTGCATTCGTCTCTTTCGGAAGGCGCAACCGTGCAAGCACACTCACGCGGCGCCTGCTGACGTGGCACATCGGAATCACCTCGATACTACCAAAATGGCGAGTCTAACACGGCCTTCGGCGGCGAATTTTCCCGCCGGAAGAGAGCTGTTCGGAACTTCAAATGCGCGGCGCTCCCCGACTACGGCGTCTGAACCCGCAATGAACAAAATCTGCCGCAACGTGAAACATAATTAATCCCGCAAGATCAATAACATCGCTAAGATCATCGCGAGCACCGACGCACGCTCACCTCGGTTCGCGCCGGAACGTTACGGAGGACTAGCATGCGTAAGACCATCCTTGCAGCCGCAGCTGTTGCGGCTGTGTTGTCGATCGGAGCGACCGCCAATAAGGCCGCTGCGATGCCGACGGCGGCGCCGAGTCAACTCGGCCTCGCGACTTCCGATGATACAAGCCTCGTCGAGAAGGCCGCGATCGTGTGCGGCTATTACGGATGCCGACGGATGTGGTGGGGCGGTCCCTATTGGGTTCACCCCTGGCACCGGCATTATTGGGGCTGGCACCGCTGGTAACCGGCACACAAATCGTCCGCTTGTGTCCCGCGTCCTACTGAGCGACGCGTGACAGTACGGTAACGAAGTTCGCGCGCGCCTCCGGCAATGGCAGGCCGCGCGGACTGAAAGCGTGACGGTCAAGAAAGAAACCGGTGAGCGAGAACGCGTCGGCGAGATCGTTCGCCGATTCCGGTTCGGCGCCGGTGTGCAGAAATGCCGGAAGCCGAAGCAGCCGGTCGCGATAGGCCGCGCCGGCGTCGCGCGAAACCGCGCGGCCCGACTTCGGCGACACGTAAATCAGATCCGCGGTCGCGCCGGTCGCCGCGCACGAGCCGAGATCGAGCCCGAATCCGAGCTCGGCCAGGAAATCGAGCTCGAAACGCGCGATCATCGGTGCCACGATGCGCGGATCGTCGAGATGATCAAGGATGGTTTCGAGCGCATCATAGATCGAAGCATGTGGCTCGCGCTCGGCGAGCAAGCGGCACAAAGCCGCAAGATGCGTCACGCCGTATACGGCATGCGCCGCGGACAAAAAGCGCGCCGCGCGCAGATTGAGACCCTCGACGGTGTAATTGCCGAGATGCTCATCGAGCCGCGCCCGCCATGTCGCGCGCAGGGCGTTGCCGGGCTGCAGCACCCCGCGCTGGCGCGCTCCGGCGCCGCCGCGGACCAGCCCCAGGTGCCGGCCGTGCCCGTGCGTCATCAGTTCGAGAATGACGCTCGTCTCGCCGTGGCGTTTGACGCCGAGCACAATGCTGTCGTCGGTCCATTCCATGGACGGTTGTTATTCCTTCGGGAATTCCAATCCCATTTCGCGATAACGCTCCGGATCGTCGCCCCACCCTTCGCGCACCTTGACGTGGAGGAACAGATGCACCGGCTGCTCGGCCGCAGCCGCAATGTCTTTGCGCGCCGCGGCCCCGATCGCCTTGATCGCCTGGCCGGCCTTGCCGAGCACGATTTTGCGCTGGCTTTCGCGCTCGACATAGATGGTCTGTTCGATGCGCACCGATCCGTCCCTAAGCTCCTTCCAGACTTCGGTCTCGACGGTCGACTGATAGGGCAGTTCCTGATGCAGCCTCAGATATAGCTTCTCCCGCGTGATTTCAGCGGCAAGCTGCCGCATCGGCGCGTCGGAGATCTGGTCCTCCGGATAAAGCCAGGGACCTGCCGGAACATGCGCCGCAAACCAGCTTCTGAGATGGCCAACGCCGTCGCCGGACAATGCCGAGATCATGAAGGTTGCGGCGAAACTCGCGCGCTCGTTGAGTCTTTGCGTCAGTGTCAGTAGCGCCGGCTTGTCGATCAGATCGACTTTGTTGAGCACCAGCACTTTGGTCGGACGAATATCGGCGAGCGTATTAAGGATCGCGTCTTCGTCGTCGGTGAGACCTTTCTTGGCATCGATCAGGAGCGCAACAAGATCGGCATCTTGCGTCGAGCCCCAAGCGGTGCCGACCATGGCGCGGTCGAGCCGCCGCCGCGGCGCGAAAATGCCGGGCGTATCGACGAAGATAAGTTGCGCCGTGCCCTCGACGGCAATGCCGCGAATGAGCGTTCGCGTGGTCTGTACTTTTGGCGTCACAATCGACACTTTGGTTCCGACCAGCGCGTTGATCAGCGTCGATTTGCCGGCATTCGGCGCGCCGATCAGCGCGACGAAACCGCAGCTCGTCGCTTGCTCAAGCGGCTCGGCGATCGGGTCAACCATTGGGGTCAACCATTGGGTTCAACCATGGCGACGGGTGCGCTCGACGCCTTCCCGAACCAGCATCGCGGAGGCCGCGGCCTGCTCGGCGGCGCGCTTGGAACGTCCTTGACCTTCAGCCGGCGCGAACGCCGGCAATTGCACGGCGACGCAGAACTCGGGACTGTGGTCGGGACCGGAGCGCGCGATCTCGCGATAGGCCGGCGTCGGCAGACCGCGCGCCTGCGCCCATTCCTGCAACACCGTTTTTGGATCGCGCAGCGGCTGGCCCGTCGCCTGCATGCGCACCTGCCAGAGCCGCTCGACCAGCTCTTCCGCAGCCTTATAGCCGCCGTCGAGATAGACCGCGCCGATCACCGCCTCGCAGACATCGGCCAAGATGGCGAGCCGCGAACGCGCGCCGGCATTGGCCTCCGACGACCCGACGCGGATGGCGGGACCGAGATCGATCGTGCGCGCGATCTCGCCGCAGGTTTCCTTGCGCACCAGATCGGCGAGCCGGCGCGACAGTTCGCCTTCGTCGGCTTTCGGATAGGTCCGGTACAGCATGTCGGAAATGACCAAGCCTAGCACGTGGTCGCCGAGGAATTCGAGCCGTTGATAACTGCCGGCGCGATTGCGCGCGCCTTTAAGCGCGGAAATGTGCGTCAGCGCACATTCGAGCATCGCGCCGTCAGTAAAACGATAGCCGATACGGTCTTCGAGCGCGGTTGCGCTGCGCTTCCTGCGCCGGGGCTCCTTTGGGAGGGGCGCACTCGGCGCCTGCCTTGCCGCTTCTGCGGTGGCGAGGCCTCCGGCTGGCGCTTCTTTGCGCGCGGCTACAGGTTTGGCTTTCTTGCGGCCACTCATCTCACCAGCGTAAACAGCCGCTCCCACCGCACCGCCCAAGGCCAACGCCAAACCTCCCAGGCGTGGGCATCGTCCCGGATCGAGAAGAAGATCAGTTGCGCCCGGCCGATCAGATTTTCGAACGGCACGTAACCGACTTGGCTGAGCACCCGGCTATCCGTCGAATTGTCGCGGTTGTCGCCCATCATGAAATAATGTCCGGGCGGCACAGTGTAGACCGGCGTGTTGTCGTAGAAACCGTTGTCGGTGAGATCGAGCGTGTTGTAGCTGACGCCATTTGGCAGCGTCTCGCGATATTGCTTGACGCGCTCGACGACGCCGTCGTCGTCGGTGATGAAATCATCGACGCGCTCGCGCGGCACCGGCTGACCGTTGATGTTGAGCACACCGTCGATCATCTGGATCTTATCGCCGGGCAAGCCGATGACGCGCTTGATGTAATCGATCGAGTCGTCCTTCGGCAGCCGGAACACGACGACATCGCCGCGCTGCGGCTCGCGGCCGATCAGGCGGCCGGAATAGACCGGCGGCGAGAACGGGAACGAGTAATGCGTATAGCCGTAGGAATATTTGGAGACGAACAGGTAATCGCCGACGAGCAGCGTCGGGATCATCGAGCCGGATGGAATATTGAACGGCTGAAACAGAAAGGTGCGGATGACGATCGCGATGATGAGGGCATGAATGACCACGCGTATTGTTTCGGCAAACCCACCCTCATTTCGCTTGGATTCTGTCTCCACGCTCATCGGCCCGTCATCTCG
Organism: Xanthobacteraceae bacterium; assembly: GCA_035642635.1. Lineage (GTDB taxonomy): Bacteria > Pseudomonadota > Alphaproteobacteria > Rhizobiales > Xanthobacteraceae > BOG-931. Next base: position 13,750 of record DASQRX010000100.1, on the reverse strand, counting down.
CATCGTATGCGCCCGCCATGGGTCTTGTAACCTTTGGGGCACCTACAAGCAATTGCGCGCGAGAATTCGCCGCGGCTCGCGTTGGTGCTATTTTCTTAAATGATACCATGAGCTTACAGCAAGTTGCGCCATACATTCTGCAACGAAAAATCATCGATCTGATGGTGCAAATTCATGTGGCAGGGCGACCGCCCAGAAACTAATCCTACCCGCCGCCGATAGCGACGGCTGAAATAACAACGAAGGCATGCGCCATAGGCCCTTCGTCAGTGATGGTGAGGTCGATACGCGCCTCATAGCCCTCGGGTGTGATCGCTTGCAGGCGGCGTTTGGCGCCACCAGTGAGTTCCAGCGTCGGACGTCCGGACGGCAGGTTGACGACCCCCATATCGCGCCACCACACGCCGGCGCGGAGCCCGGTGCCCAGCGCCTTGGCGCAAGCTTCCTTGGCGGCGAAACGCTTGGCATAGGTCTCGACCCGGTTCCGCCGCTTTTCGGCTTTGGCGCGTTCGATCGGCGTAAAGACGCGATCGATGAAGCGATCGCCGTGGCGCTCCAGCACCTTGGCGATGCGGCGGGCGTCGGAAATGTCCGACCCGATGCCGAGAATCATGAGGCGGTTCCGATCAAGATTTGGTTCCGATCCGGGTCCGGCCGCGATCCATCGCGGCGCGCATCGAACGTACTGCCGGCTCTAGTCCGACACAGATGGCCTCGCCGACCAAGAAATGGCCGATATTCAGTTCGGCGATCTCGGACAGTTCGGCAATCCTTTCGGCGGTGACGAAATCGAGCCCGTGGCCGGCATGAACTTCGAGGCCTGCCTTCTTCGCCAGCGCAGCGCCGCGCACGATCCGCTCGAATTCGGCTGTGGCGGCATCGGCATTGCCGACCGCCAGCGCGTCGCACCAAGCGCCAGTGTGAATCTCGATGACCGGCGCGCCGACACCGGCGGCGGCCTCGATCTGCGCCGGCTCGGCGGCGATGAACAAGGACACACGAATGCCGGCGCCGGCCAATTCGCCGACCGCGGCGCGCAAGCTGTCGCACTGGCCTGCCGCATCGAGCCCGCCTTCGGTCGTGCGCTCCTGCCGCCGCTCCGGCACGATGCAGGCCGCATGCGGCTTGAGCTTGCAAGCGATGCCGACCATTTCCGGCGTGGCCGCCATTTCAAGATTGAGCGGCTTTGTGATGCGTTCCTTCAACCGCACGATATCGTCATCGACGATGTGGCGGCGGTCCTCGCGCAAATGCGCGGTGATGCCGTCGGCGCCGGCCGCGATCGCAATCTCGGCGGCCTTTACCGGATCGGGATGCCGGCCGCCCCGCGCGTTGCGGACAGTAGCGACATGATCGACGTTGACGCCGAGGCGGATGACGGGAGCCGACATGCTTACCCGTTCACGCGTTCGGCGTTGGCGACGACCTTCTTCGCCCGCAATTGCGAGATGATCGAGGTGAGGTGTTTGAGGTTATAGACTTCGAGATCGATGGTCATTTCGGTGAAATCCGGCGACTGCCGCATCATTCGAATATTGTCGATATTGCCGTCGTGCTCGGCGATCACCTGGGTGATCTGCGCCAGCGTTCCGGGCTCGTTGACCGATTGCACCGTAAGCCGCGCCGGAAACCGCTGCGGCGCCTGGTCGTCGACATCCCAACGCACGTCAAGCCAGCGTTCCGGTTCGTCCTCGAACTGCTTGAGTGCGTCCGACTGGATCGGATAGATCGTGATCCCCTCGCCCGGCGTCATGATACCGACGATGCGGTCGCCCGGAACCGCGCCGCCCTGGGGGGCAAAGCGCACCGGCAAATCGGTATTGATGCCGCGGATCGGGATCGCGGCGCCGTTTTCACCCTCGTCAGGAACCTTGAATTTCAACGCCTTGGCGAATTTCAGGCCGAACCAGCCGCTTTCCGCCTTCGGCGCGACGGCCGTCACCCGCTCGTCCTTGTAATCCGGATACATGGCGCGGGCGACATCGGAGGCTTTCATTTCGCCGCGGCCGACGGCCGACATCACATCGTCGATCGAGGCGCGCGCCAATCGCGGCAAGGCGCCTTGCAGCTTTTCGTCGGAATATTCGATCTTGGCGCGCTGGCAGAGCTTTTCCAAGATGCGTCGGCCGAGCCCGGCATATTGGCTGCGCACGGCGTCGCGCGTCGCGCGCCGGATGGCGTCGCGCGCTTTGCCGGTGACGACGATGGACTCCCAAGCCGTCGGCGGCGCGGTCTGCGCCTTCGACGTCAGGATCTGCACCTCGTCGCCGTTTTGCAGCGGCGCCGAGAGCGGCCCGATCTTGCCGTTGATCTTAGCGCCGATCGCCATATTGCCGACATCGGTATGCACCGCATAAGCAAAATCGATCGGCGTCGCGCCGCGCGGCAGGGCGATTAGCTTGCCCTTTGGGGTGAAGCAGAACACCTGGTCGTGGAACAGTTCGAGCTTGGTGTGCTCCAAGAACTCTTCCGGATCGGAGCCTTCGGCGAGGAGCTCGATGGTGCGGCGCAGCCAGGCATAGGCGCTCGACTCGCGCGACAGCATCTCGGTCGGCGAGCCGAGCTCGTCCTTATAGAGGGCGTGCGCGGCAATGCCGTATTCGGCGATCTGCTGCATGTCGCGGGTGCGGATTTGCAGTTCGACGCGCTGCTTGCCGGGCCCGATCACCGTCGTATGGAGCGAACGATAATCGTTCTGCTTCGGCGTCGAGATGTAATCCTTAAAGCGCCCTGGAACGACCGGCCACGACGTGTGCACAATGCCGAGCGCCTGATAGCATTCGGCGAGATCGCGGACGACGACGCGGAACCCGAAAATATCGGAAAGCTGCTCGAAGCCGACGGCCTTGCGCTCCATCTTGCGCCAGATCGAATAGGCGCGCTTTCGGCGTCCGGAGACTTCCGCGGTGATGCCGCGATCGGCAAGCTTTTTGGCGAGCTGCTCCTCAATCTCGGTGATCCAGCCGCTCGATTTCGTCGCCAGCGTTTCCAGCCGCTCGGTGAGCACCTTATAGGCGTCGGGATTGAGCTCGCGGAACGCCAGATCTTCGAGCTCCTCGCGCATCTCCTGCATGCCCATACGGCCGGCAAGCGGGGCATAGATTTCAAGCGTCTCGTCAGCGGTACGGCGGCGCGACGACGGCGGCTGATATTCGAGCGTCCGCATATTGTGCAGGCGGTCGGCGAGCTTGATCAGCAGCACCCGCACGTCGTCGGCGATGGCGAGCAGGAGCTTGCGCAGGTTCTCGGCCTGCTTGGCCTCCTTGGAGACGAGGTCGAGCCGCTTCAATTTGGTCAGACCTTCGACCAGAAGCCCGATCTCATGACCGAACAGCCGGTCGATCTCGGCACGGGTGGCGTCGGTATCCTCGATCGTGTCGTGCAGCAGCGCTGCCGCGATCGTGGCGTCGTCGAGCTTCAAGCGTGTGAGAATGGCGGCGACTTCAAGCGGATGCGAGATATAGGGATCGCCGGAGGCGCGCTTCTGCTCGCCATGCGCGCGCATGGCATAGACGTAAGCGCGATTGAGCAGGTCCTCGTTAGTGGCGGGATTGTACTTTTTGACGTCGTCGATCAGGTCGTATTGCCGCATTCGCGGCTTGCGCGACTTGGCCGGCGGCGCTTCGACATTGTCCACAGGCACGAGGCTCGGCGCGCGCGCCAAAAGCCCCTTGGTCCGGGGCTGATTCTGCATGCGCGGCAGATCGATCGGCGAGCGTGCCATAATGATCCCGTGGTCATGATCCCATGACCACGATCCCATGACCATGATTCCATGACCCTGCCGGTCCGGCGAACTGCCAGATTCGGCCGATACTGCTCACAAAGATATCATGGAGCTGTACGGGCGCCACAAGATGCGCAGAACTTAGAGACGTATCATCGACGGAAGATGGCGAGCCCATCGTCCGGAGAACCCAAAGTTTGGTTAAGACTCCCCCGGGATGGGGGCCGTCGAGAACAGGTCTACTCTTCCTCGTCCCCGACATCCGGCTCGGGCTGGTTCTCGGGAGGCGTGAGGCCTTCCAGGCCCTTAAGCAGCTCTTCCTCGGTCATCCGGTCCGTGGTGACGTCGGTATCGTCAACGTCGACGCCGGTGCCGGGGGCGCCGATCAGCGGCACAGCCTCGGGTTCGGGTTCATCGACTTCGACGTATTTCTGCAGGGAATGCACGAGTTCCTCCTTGAGGTCCTCGGGCGAAATCGCCAGCTCGGCGATCTCCCGTAGCGCCACGACCGGGTTCTTATCGTTGTCCCGCTCGACCGCGATCTGGGTGCCGGATGAGATCATGCGCGCGCGGTGGCCGGCGAGGAGCACGAGATCAAAGCGGTTTTCCACCTTGTCGATGCAATCTTCAACGGTGACACGGGCCATTTAACGATGTTCCTGTGGCTTTGAGCCTTAAGACGGGGCCTCCAAGACAGGCCTGAATGCCAATCTTACGGCGAGGTTCCCGCTATAGGACAATGTCCTTAATGAGGCGCCTAAGTAACGTCCGCGGCCCCGATACGCAAGTCCGGATTTTCGCTGCGGTTTGGCCCGCCAAACCCGCGTCCAAAAAGGCCACGATTGGCGCCGAACGTCTCCGTTGGAATGCTCCCGATATTTTAACTTGGCGACCGCAGCCGGCTCTGTTACCCCAAAAATTCAGGAGCCGGTTCGCGGCGCTCCGAATCATACTTTCGCAGCTGCCGCGACGGCGTGCCGCAAGTGCTTTTATCCGCACGACGCTTGCCGCGGCACAATGTGGCGATAGGACGTCGCAGCGAACAATACTTCGGCCGTCGCGCCATTCCGTTGACGAGAAGATTTATAGAACGCCGGTATCGTTCATTGCAGTCGATCCGGTTTGATCACGAGACGCAACATTCATCACGAGAAAGACCATGTCGGCACAAATCGAAAAAATCGCATTGTTCATCGACGGCGCCAACCTTTACGCCACCGCGAAGTCGCTTGGTTTCGATATCGATTACAAGCGGCTCCTGCGCGAGTTCCAGTCGCGCGGCTATCTGGTGCGCGCGTTCTATTACACCGCCGTGATTGAAGATCAGGAATATTCCTCGATCCGACCCCTGATCGATTGGCTCGACTACAACGGCTATAGCGTCGTCACCAAGGCGACCAAGGAATTCGTCGACCAGACCGGCCGCCGCAAGGTCAAAGGCAATATGGACATCGAGCTTGCGGTCGATGCCATGGAACTCGCGCCGCATATCGACCAGATGGTTCTGTTCTCCGGCGACGGCGATTTCCGCTCGCTGGTCGAGGCGGTGCAGCGCCGCGGCGTCCGCGTCGTCGTGGTGTCGACGGTCTCGACCCAGCCGCCGATGGTCGCCGACGAGCTGCGCCGCCAAGCCGACCAGTTCGTCGACATTATCGAACTGCAATCGAAGATCGGCCGCGATCAGAGCGAACGGCCGCCGCGCGAGCCGCGGGAAATGCGCGAGCCGCGAGAACCAAGAGAGTCAAGAGAGCCGAGGGAACCTCGCGATGTCGCGCGCCATACGCCGCAATTCCTGCAGCGCAGCCCAACCGCGCAGCGCGTCGAAGTTGAAGACGAGTTCGAAGACGAATAGCCGCAATGGCGCCCCCGAGCGGGATGAGTGGCACCCCTTGCCGCGATTGCCCGCGCTGCCCCCGGCTTGTCAGTTTTCGCGAGGAGTGGCGCAAACGTGAGCCGGACTGGTTCAACGCGCCTGTCGACTCGTTTGGGCCATCCGACGCACGCCTCCTGGTTCTCGGTCTGGCGCCCGGGCTGCGCGGCGCCAACCGGACTGGCCGGCCGTTCACCGGCGACTATGCCGGTGACCTCCTCTACGCAACGCTGAAAGAGTTCCGCTTCGCGCGCGGGACTTACAAGGCGAGCCCCGACGACGGCCTCAAACTGGTCGATTGCCGCATCAGCAACGCCGTCCGCTGCGTGCCGCCCGAGAACAAGCCGACGCCGCAGGAAATTATGACCTGCCGCGACTTCCTCAGCGCGACCATCAAGGAGATGAACAAATTGCGCGTCGTGGTCGCGCTCGGCCGCATCGCGCACGAGACATTTGTCAGCGCCAACGGGGCGCGGCGCGCGCAGCATCCTTTCGGCCACGGCCGCGCGCACTCAATCGGCGCCCTGACCCTAATCGATAGCTATCACTGCTCGCGCTACAACACGAATACCGGCGTGCTGACGCCGAGGATGTTCCGCGACGTGTTCGCGCAAGTCCGCGGCAAGCTCGACGCCTGATCGCTCCGCGGCAAGAAGGCCCGACGCGCTACGCGAAAATCGAGCTCTCGTACTTGCCTGTCCCCATCTCGCTGCGCGGGAAAATGCCGTGCTGCTCGATCCACTCGAAAGATTCTTCGAATGTCTGTTTCGAATACGGCTCGAATACCAGCCGCTCGCCCGGGCCCCAGCGCCGCGTATCCATTTGGTCATGGAAGCGCACCGGGAACTCCTTCTTGTAATAGTGGGTAAAGAGCTCCGGCCGCAGATCGATGTCGCGCTGGGCGCGCCGTAGCGCCCGGAAGTATTTGCGAACGTCTTCGGGATCGGGCGTGCCGGTGACCATCGACGCCATCATGAAGGTCGTGTCGATGATTTTGCGAAAGCCGAGCTGTTCGAGGAAGTAATACGGTCCGCTGAACAGCGATGCCGCCGGGACCTTGCGATCGATCAGAAGTTCCATGCGGCTGAACAACAGCCCGTCATTGAACGAAAGATTGATCTGATCGAGCTTCAGATATTGCTCGAGGCCCTGAATGGTCGCGTAGTGGCTGCCGGACTGATAGCCGACCGAGATCGGGACGCCGGCGAGATCGGACGGCGTCTTCACCGGCGATTCAGGCGGCACGAACACGCCGCATGGCGACACCGAATAGGCGTCGGGATAGAGCTTGCCGTGCCCGCTCGACGCCGCGACATTCACCGTCCAATGGCAGGCCCCACTGACGTTGCAGGTGCGTCCTGCCTCGAATGTCTGATAGGCGCCGACCTTGTTGCCGATCTGATGGCCGCTGCCCGAACTCGAATCCATGTTTTCGCGGAACTCGTAGTCGAGGCCTTCCGCGGCGAAATAGCCCTTCTCTTCGGCGACCCATTCATGCAGCCGGAAGTGCGGTGCGACGACGAATTTGGACATGGGCGGTTCCTCCATAGGCGCATTTTTCGAAAGTCTAGCGGCGCAAGTTGATTTGATAATCCCGGCGCGTGGAAATAGATTGTCAACGTTATATTGACAATAGTGTACCAAATGGATCGTTTTGAGAACACAAGGGTTTTCGCTGCCGTTGTTGAAGCCGGCAACTTTACCGCGGCAGCGGAACGGCTTGGCGTGTCGCGTGCTGCCGCCAGCAAGCACGTCTTGCAACTCGAGGAGCGCTTGGGCGCCCGCCTGCTCAATCGCACGACGCGGCGGGTCGGTGTCACCGAAGCCGGGCGCGCGTTCTATGAGCAGTGCCGGCGCATTCTCGCCGATCTCGAAGAGGCCGAGCGGTCGGCCGGCCAGCTTCACAACGAGCCGCGCGGCGAGTTGCGCGTCATCGCGCCGACCAATTTCGGCCTGACCGAGATCGGGACCGCGATCACCGACCTCGTCCTCGCCTATCCGCGCCTGCGCATCAATCTGACGTTGAACGATCGCGTGACCGATCCGATCGAGGCCGGCTACGACATCGCCATCACGGTTGGGCGCCCGCGCGGCACGTCGTCGAGCTTGATTGCGCGCAAGCTCAATACTTCGCGCCGCATCCTGTGCGCGGCCCCGGATTATTTGGTGCGGCGCGGTACGCCGCGAGTGCCCGAAGACCTCGCGCAGCACGCTTGCCTGACCTACAGCTACCTTGAAGTGCCTGACGAATGGCATCTCATCGGCAATGACGGCGAGCGCGTGGTGAAAGTCTCTGGGCCGATCGTGACCAGCCACCGGCAGGTGCTCAAGACCGCGGCGGTGCGCGGCCTCGGCATCGCCTATGGCCCGGTCATTTTCTTCCGCGACGATCTCAACGCCGGGCGCGTCGTCGAGGTGCTGCCGAAATTCAAATTGCCGGAAGCCACGATTTACGCAGTCTATCCGGCAGGCCAGCAGCGCTCCGCCAAGGTGCTCGTTTTCAACGACTTTATGACGCGCCATTTTGCGACAACCGGCGTGGGCGCGTGATTGTCCTCAACCGCCGCGCAGCCAGGCAATGACTTCTTCGGCGCTCTTATCCGGCGGGAAGACCGGATAGAACACCTTGGCGATCGTGCCGTCGTCGATCACGAGCGCCATGCGCTTGAACAGCATCATGCCCGACGTCGTGAAAGTCGGCAGTTTGATCGCGCGCCCGAACTTCAAATCGGCGTCGGACAGGATCGCGAACGGCAGGTGCAGCCGCTCGGCGGCTTCGCGCTGATAATCCGTATTCTGCGTCGACAGGCCGTAGAGATGCGCCACGCCGAGCGCTTTCAGTTCGGCGAAATGATCGCGGAACCCGCAGGATTGCGGCGTGCAACCGCGCGCGCCCGGAATGGCATTCCAACCCTCCGGGAGTTCGACGCCGGGCACCCCGGTGCGCGGGTAGATGTAGAGAACGGTGCGGCCCTCCAGCCGCGACATATTCACCGCGGCTCCGCTGGTCGCCGCGAGCGCGATATCGGGCAGTTTCATGCCCGTGAGATGCCGCGCCGCCCCGTCGTCTTGCGGGGCGGGAATGTCAGGCGGCAGGAATGTAGGGTCGTGCATTCCAGGAGCCTCGGCCATCTATTTCTCCTGTTTATTTCTCTTGCGGTGAGTAGGACATGAACTCCATGAGCGAGCCGTCGGGATCGCGGAAATAAACGCTGGTACCCGGCCCTTTGGCGCCGAAGCGCTGCATCGGTCCGCTCTCGATACGAATGCCGTGACGCTTGAGATGGGCGACTGCATCCGCGATCGGGCCCATCCATTCGAAGCAGAGATCACTGTTGCCGGGCGCGACCGGAAGCCGGGCGACCTCGGCGGGCTTTACGCCCGGCCCGTGCACGTTGAGTTGCTTGTCACCGAAACGGTAGGCAAATCCGACCGGCCGCTCGACCAGCGTGGCGCCCATGACCGTCATATAGAACGTGTTCGAACGCTCCCATTCTGAAACATGAATCACGCAGTGGTCGAGTTTGGTCGGCAGCATGACCTCATCCCTTCTGCCGCATCAGCCGGCCGCGCTCGCGATCCCAGGAGCGTTTCTTCTCGGTATCGCGCTTGTCGTAGAGCTTTTTGCCGCGCGCCAGAGCAAGCTCGATCTTGGCCCGGCCACGCTCGTTGAAATAGAGTTTGAGAGGTACAAGCGTCATGCCCTCGCGCTCGACGGCGCCGACCAGCTTTTCGATCTGACGCTTGTGCAGCAGCAACTTGCGCGGCCGCTTCGGCGCATGGTTGAAGCGATTGGCCTGCAGATATTCGGGAATATTGGAATTGATCAGCCAGATCTCGCCGTCGCGAGCGTCGGCATAAGATTCTGCGATTGTCGCCTTGCCTTGGCGCAGCGATTTGACCTCGGTGCCGGTCAGCGAGACGCCGGCCTCGAAGGTCTCATCGATAAAATAATTGAAGCGCGCTTTGCGATTGTCGGCGACAACGCGGAGCTTTCTTTCATCCTTGGCCGCCATCACTACCGCCTGTGCCGCCCTCGTCCGCTCAGCTCTTCTTCAGCGCATCGCGGATTTCGGCCAGCAACTGCACTTCCGGAGACGGTCCGGACGGCGCCGGCGGCGCCTCCGGAGTCTTCAGCTTGTTGATGCCCTTGATGCACAGGAATAGCACCCAGGCGATGATCAAAAAGTTGATCGAGAGGGTGAGGAAGCTGCCCCAAGCCAGCACCGCACCCTGTTTTCTTGCCTCAACCAGACTATTCGCCGTAACTTGCGACGATAGCGGCAGGAAATAATTGGAGAAATCGAGCCCGCCGGTGACCGCACCGATGACCGGCATAATGATGTCGTTGACCAGCGAAGTGACGATCGCCCCGAACGCCGCGCCGATGATCACGCCGACGGCGAGATCGACGACATTGCCCCGCATCGCGAATTTCTTAAATTCTTCCAGCATCGATCGCATCCCCTGCTTTGCTTGATCGCTGGCCGCTCGTCCTACCCGGCGAGAACAAGTTCTCAGTCGCCGGACCGCGACTCTGGCGAAAAAAAGTGCGAAACCTTGTCAGTTGATCAAGCCGGCATGCACCATGGCTTCACGCACGGCAGCCTGAGCTTTCTCGCTCGCCGGCACCATGGGCAGGCGCACAGTCGTAGAGCACTTGCCGATCAGCGACAGCGCATATTTGATCGGGGCCGGCGACGTTTCGACAAAGAGGTTGACGTGGAGCGGCGCGAGCTTGTCCTGCAGTTTCAAAGCTGCGGCATAGTCGCCCTTCAGACACGCTGCCTGGAATTCGGAACATAGCCGCGGCGCCACGTTCGAGGTGACCGAGATGCAGCCGTGGCCGCCATGCGCCATGAAGCCGAGCGCGGTGATGTCTTCGCCGGACATCTGATTGAAGTCCTCGCCCATCGCCGCACGCTGTTGCGACACGCGCGTCATGCTCGCGGTCGCGTCCTTGACGCCGGCGATGTTCTTCAGCGCGAAGAGCCGCTCCATGGTGTCGACCGACATATCGATCACCGAGCGCGGCGGAATGTTGTAGATGATGATCGGAATGCCGATCGCGTCATTGATCGCCTTGAAGTGCTGATAGAGCCCTTCCTGCGTCGGCTTGTTGTAATAAGGCGTGACAACCAGCACGGCGTCGGCGCCGGCCTTCTCCGCGTGCTGGGCAAGATCGATCGCTTCCTTGGTCGAATTGGAGCCGGCGCCGGCGACGACCGGGACCCGGCCGCGCGCCTGTTGGACGCACCATTCAACCACCTGGTTGTGCTCGTCATGGCTCAGCGTCGGGCTCTCGCCCGTGGTGCCCACCGGTACGAGCCCGTTGGTGCCCTCTAAGATCTGCCAATCGACCAGATCGCGGAACGCTTTCTCGTCCACCGAGCCGTTCTTAAACGGAGTAACCAGCGCGGTGAATGAGCCTCGAAAGCGTGTCTTGGCAGCCATGATACCATCCCCGGCACGTCGTCCCTTGCGCCGCGGCGGCGATGGACGGGCCATCCCGCATAAATATCGCCTCGCGGCAGATCGTGAAAGCCCCTCCTGCCGGGCACCCCAAGCCGGCGGTGGACAGGGCGGCGGTTTTGCGATGAATCTGCGGAACCACATTGGGCATAAAGGACAACCGGCAGGGGCTGTAATGGCCGTCGTTACCGAGATTTTCCCGAATTTTGCATCGGCGCTCGCCGCCTGCGGACAGGGCTACAATGACGGCGAGATCGCCGACGTCATCGCCTATAAGACCGCACTCGCCATCGACCCGCGCCAACTGGCGCCGGAACAAGCGATCAACTCTATCCTTGCCGTCGGCATTTCCGCCGCCGAAACGACCGCGCGGCCGCTCAAAGTCCTCGACTTCGGCGGCGGCTGCGGCTTTCACTATTTCCGGGTAACGCCGACAATTAAGGCACCGCTGCAATGGGCCTTGGTCGAGACGCCGACCATGGCCGAGCGTGCCGCAAAGGTTGCAAACGGCCGGTTCGATGTTTTCACGACCATCGACAAGGCGCATACGGCGCTGGGCCACGTCGATCTGGTGCACGCGTCGAGCGTTATCCAATACGTGCCCAATCCGTTGGAGACGCTGAAATCGTTGGCGGCGTTGCGTGCGCCGCATTTCCTTCTTGCGAGGCTCCCCGTTTGGGGTACGGCCCAAATTGTCGGCGTCCAGACCTCGCCGCTATCGGCGAACGGCATTGGCCCAATGCCGCCGCATATTGCCGACCGGCCGATCACATATCCGGTAACATTCGTCAATTTCGACGAGGTGATGCGGATCCTTGCTGACTATGAGATCGCGATGTCGATGCCTTCGCCAAGTTCGATCTATGAGATCCGCGGTCAGCGTGTGCCGGGAATCAGCGTGATTTTCCGCGCCAAAGATTCTTCGAGGGTGTCCGGCTATTCTCCGGACGCGACACGAGACCGGTAGCGGATATCGCTCTTGGCGGTCGCCAGCGCGGGGAAGCGCTCAGCCAGCCGGCGGCGCTCCTTCTCCAGTATCTGCTCATACGGCCGCACCACATTGTTCATGAGGACCGCCATGCTGCGTCCGCCCCGCGCCGGGACCGGCACACGCGCCGTGCCGTCTGGTAGAAGCTGTGTCGAGGCGAAGTGGTAGAATACGAGCGGATCGTCGTCGATCATCACGACGCCGTTCTTCGCCCGCATCATGTAATTGTTGACGTTCCAGATGGCGAGATTGAAGCCTTTCTGCTCGATGATTTTCAACGACGGATAACGCTCCGGCCAGGCGTCGAGATATTTCTGATCTCCGAACTTGCCATCCTCGACCCGGTCGTAGCACCAGGCGGTGCATTCGGCCTTGTAGGCGTTCACGCAAGCGAGGCCTTCGGCAGTGCGGCGATAGGTGATCCAGGCCACGTTGAAACGGCCAAAGATCAGGTGATTGCGGTATTCAAAGGAAAAGCGGTGCGGCGTGATGGCGACCGACGCCGCGCCGAACGTTTCGATCACCGGCCGCGGCGAGGTGAAGAAATAAAGATCGCCGTCGATATAGGTGATGCGCTCGGCATCGGTCTGCGCAAATAGATAATGCGGCAGGAACGGCGACAGCGTGAAATAATATTCGATCAGCTTGCGCTCTTGCTTGAGCGGCGCGAGCTCGGGATAGGCCGCCTCCAGCGTCGCGAGCGGAATGACCTCGACGTTGGGCAAAGCAAGATCGTGCAGGATCGTTTCGCAAAGCTCAGACAAAGCTAGAACGTAGATCGGCGATGTGTCATGGCGCCGCAGCGACTCGATCATGAGCGTCGCGCGGCTCAGATAGTTGTGATCGAAATAGGTGCAGTAGACCTCTATCACCGCCGCCTCGATCGTCTTATCCGGCGCGCGCGTAAGCGCGCTGGATCACGGGACCAAAAACCTGTTGCGCGTATTGCCGGGCGGCCGGGCTCAAGATCTTCTCGGACGACCCGCCATGCATGCGCCCGACAAAGCGGTGGCCTTGGGCATAACCTTTCGCCAAGCCCGGCCGGTAGAATATGCCGGCGACCCGATCGTTGATCTCCTGCGCTTCCAATTTGCGCATATTTTCGGGTTTCCCCGCCTCGACCGCAGCGGAAATGCGCCCGTCGCTCGCCTCGCGGCCAAGGAAACTCAGAATCCGGCGAAGCTCGTCGAACGGCTTCGCCTTGAGCCGCTCGTAACGGACCACGAGCAGCGGCAGATCGGTTTGATCGAGCCACGAGGCGACATTCGCATTCCAGCTTCCCGCCCAGGGATAGATCAGACCTCCCGTGGTCAGCCAGTGCTGGCAAAACCGCTGGAACATGGCCTCGCGCGCCGCGGGCTGAGCCTCGAGCAAGCCGTCCTCGCCCATCAGATGCTTGAAGTCCCAGACCGACATCATCACGTCGACCGGATCGCGCAACAGATAGACGGCGCGCGACGCGCGCTCGCGCAGCGGAATTCGCGGGCTGTAGGAAAAATGAATCTTCAGGCAGCGCGGCTCGTCGCTCACCGGCGGCACCCGCGCCAGGCTCTCATGCACGTCGAAAATATAGTCGCTGTCGATCAGCCGCGCGTCCTGCGGACGGTCGAACAGGATGTGGAACAGCATGAAGTTCAAATAGGTGATGCCCGATTTCGGGAACGCCGCGATGTAGGAAATGTCTTTCACGTTT
>DASQRX010000099.1:0-4351 GCA_035642635.1 Xanthobacteraceae bacterium | reverse complement strand
CCCGGATGGAGATGCGCTGGGGTGCGGCATCCAGCTGGAGCATTGCCGCAAGATCATCGCCGAGGGAACTTCGGCCGACACCCAGCTGCGAATCTATGCCAAAAATGAACACGAAGGCGCAGATATTGCCTTACACAAGGTCGCGCAGTGGATCCAGAGCGCCACTCTGACGTCGTGACCGACTGAGGCAATCCCATGTGCCGCTGATGGCGACAGATCGAGCCGCAAGGCACAATTCGGCAACCGCTGCCAAGCGAAAAAGGCGATGTCCCCAAAGATTGCCGCCAAGACTGATACGATGACTGCGGCAAAGCGCACCGCGCCCCTCTCTCCCGAGGCGTCTCCGGCCGCCGCCTTCACGATCACCGCATCGCAGCCCGCCCGGCCGCCGCGCACGCTGAAATACGGCGACTCATTTCTGGTGCTCGACAGCCGTGGCGACATCCGAAACGATTCCAGCTCGAGCGAGACCGGCGGCGCGGCCGGCTTGTTCCACGAGGATACGCGGCATTTGTCGCGCCTGGAATTGCTGGTGAACGGCGCGCCGCCGCTTCTGCTCGGTTCCGCGCTCCGCGACGACAATTCGGCCTATGCCATGGATCTGACCAATCCGGACCTGATGGACGGCCAGCGCATCGTGCTCGAGAAGGACCGCGCCCATATTCTGCGCACCATTTTTCTCTGGCGCGATACGGCCTATCAGCGGCTTGCCGTGCGCAACTACAGCGATCACACCGTCGACTTGCGGCTTTCGCTGCGATTCGCCAATGACTTCGCCGATCTGTTCGAAGTGCGCGGCTCGCATCGCGAGCGGCGCGGCACCGCGAGTGCCGAACTTCATGGTGACGATCGGGTGCTGCTGACCTACCAGGGGCTCGACGCGAAAACGCGCCGTACGGCGCTGACTTTCGATCCGCCGCCGGACCGGCTGACGACAAGCTTCGCCATCTACGATCTACATCTCGCGCCCAGCGAGGCGCGGCCGCTGTTCTTGGCCGTGACCTGCGACCCGACACGGTCGCGTCCGCTACCCTTCCTGCGCGGCATGATCGTGGCGCGGCGCGAAATGCACAAGCAATCGCAGGAGCGCACGTCGGTCCAAACGTCTAATGATCGTTTCAACGAGATCTTGTGTCGCTCCGCTGCCGATCTCGCGATGCTGATTACGGACACGCCGCAGGGCCCCTATCCCTATGCCGGCATTCCCTGGTACTCGACGACATTCGGCCGCGACGGATTGATCACCGCGCTGCAGATGCTGTGGTGGTCGCCGGAAGTCGCCCGCGGCGTGCTGCGCCGCCTTGCCTTCTATCAGGCGAAGATCACCGATCCGCTCGCCGATGCGCAGCCCGGAAAAATCCTGCATGAGATGCGCGGCGGCGAGATGGCGGCACTGCGCGAGGTGCCGTTCGGACTCTATTACGGCAGCGTCGATTCAACGCCGCTGTTCGTCCTGCTTGCCGGCCTTTATGCCGAACGCACCGGCGACATGGAGACCATCGCCGAATTGTGGCCCGCGATCGAGGCGGCCTTGGCATGGATCGACGGCCCGGGCGATACGGATGGCGACGGCTTCGTCGAATATAGGCGCGCCACCGATCAGGGGCTCGCCAATCAAGGCTGGAAAGATTCGCACGACGCGATCTTCCACGCCGACGGACGCCTGGCCGAAGGCGCGATCGCGCTCGTCGAAGTGCAAGGCTATGTCTATGCCGCGAAGCTGATGGCGGCGCGATGCGCGCGCCGTCTCGGCCGCGAGGTCGTGGCCAACGAGTTCGACGCCGAAGCATGCCGTCTCGCCGAGCGTTTTGAGGCCGCATTCTGGTGTCCCGATCTCGGCACTTACGCGCTTGCGCTCGACGGCGAGAAGAAGCCATGCCGCGTGCGCACGTCGAATGCCGGGCAAGTTCTGTTCACTGGCATCGCATCCGCCGACCGCGCGGCGTCGGTCGCGAAAGATTTGCTGCAGCCGAGCTTCTTTTCTGGCTGGGGCATCCGCACCGTGGCGCGGGAAACGGCACGCTATAATCCGATGTCGTATCACAACGGTTCGATCTGGCCGCACGACAATGCACTGATCGCGCTCGGCTTGGCGCGCTACAACCACAAGCGCGCGATCGAGACATTGTTTGCTGGCCTGTTCGGCGCCGCCACTTACATGGACCAGCGCCGGTTGCCGGAATTGTTTTGCGGCTTCCAGCGCCAGCACGGCCATGGCCCGACGCTCTATCCGGTCGCCTGTGCGCCGCAGGCCTGGGCCAGCGCCACGCCGTACACGCTGCTCGAAGCGTCGCTCGGGCTCGAATTCGATCCGTTCAAGGGCGAAATTCGGCTGCGCAATCCGCGCCTGCCGGCGTTCTTGGATGAGGTGGTATTCCGCGATCTGCGGCTATCGTCGTCGAGCGTCGATCTGCGCGTGCGCCGTCACGGCGACAGTGTTTCGCTCGATACGCCGCGTATCAGCGGCGATATCCGGGTCTCGATCGTGTTTTCCTCCTGATCGGGTTCCATGGTGCGGTTCCCAGTCCGGCCAATGTGGAACCAGCGCGACCTACTCGGCTTAGTGGACTGAGTTCCACAGCGCCGGAGTGGGAATGCGCAGCAAAACGATTTCGAGAGCCGCCGCGGCAGCGATCACCGTCTCGCTTTTGACGCTGACGGCCGCGGGCGACATTGCCTTGTCCCAGAGCGCTCAAGCGCCGGCGCAAATGCCGGGCGCCAAGAGTCCGGCTCCGGCGCCCGCGCAGACGCCGGCACCTACACCCGCCCCTTCGCCGCCCGCCGCAGTGACGATCCTCCCCAATCACGAGGTGCAAGGCATTCTCGGCCGCGACGTCCTGAGCTCCTCCGGCGAAAATATGGGCCGCATCGTCGATGTCCTGGTCGACCGCAGCGGCCAGGTCCGGGCCGCGATCATCGATTTCGGCGGCTTTCTCGGCGTCGGCAGCCGCAAGATCGCGGTGGAATGGAATGCGATGCATTTCCCGCCGCCGGCCCAAACCGACGCCAAGATCTCGCTCGAACTGACGCGCGATCAGGTGAAGGCGGCGCCCGAATATCAGGAAGGCAAACCCGCTGTCGTTCTCGGCGCGCTCGGCAAGCTCGAGCCGTTGCCGTTCCAGTAGCGCGCGACCTAACACGCGGGAGAAAATAACCTGCCGGCAAATCTCTTAGGGCATTTGCATGATCGGCCCGAGCTGCGCGACGCGGCCGCGCAGGAACGCGACAACGCGCCGGCGCTTAAGGTCGAGCAGCGAGTGCCGGAACCGGCGCGATCCGAGCCGCCGCTGGCACCGTCACGGCGCAGCCTGCGCGGGCTCGACTGGTTCATTTTCTTTGTCGCCGACGTGCAGACCGGCTTCGGACCGTTTGTCGCGGTCTATCTCACCGCGCAGAAATGGACGCAGGTCGATATTGGCTTGGTCCTGTCGGCGGCGGGATTCGTCTCGCTGATCGGGCAAATGCCAGGCGGCGCCGTGGTCGATGCGGCAAAGTCCGAGCGATTTGTCGCCGGCGTCGCCATTGCGGCCATCTGCATCAGCGCGCTGACTTACGCGGCGCTGCCGATTTTCCCCATGGTACTCGCGGGTTCCGTCATGCACGCGCTCGCCAGCTGCGTGCTCGGCCCCGCAATCGCGGCGATCAGTCTCGGCCTCGTGGGTCCCGCCGCCATCGGCGAACGGCTCGGACGAAACGCGCGATTTGCCTCGGTTGGCAACGGCTTGGCGGCGGCGGCGATGGGCGCCTGCGGCTATCTGTTGTCCGCCCGCGCCGTTTTCATCGTCACGGTGCTTTTGCTTGTTCCCGCCCTTCTGGCGCTGCGCGAAATATCCAACAGCGAGATCGACGCCGAACGCGCCCACGGCGCCAAGCCGCGCCGCCCGCGGATTAAGCCGCCGATCAAGCCCAGCGAACTGATGCACAACAAGCCGCTCCTTATCTTCGCCGGCTGTCTGCTGCTGTTTCATCTCGCCAATTCCGCCATGCTGCCGCTGGTCGGCAGCATGGTCACGATGCGATCGAGCCAATGGGCGACCGTCATTATTGCAGCCTGCATCGTCGTGCCGCAACTCATCGTCGCGGCATTGTCGCCGTGGGTCGGCACCAAGGCGCAGGTCTGGGGCCGCCGTCCGCTGCTCCTGATCGGATTTGGCGCGCTGCCCATTCGCGGCCTGCTGTTCGCGGCCGTCGCCAGCCCCTCGCTCCTTCTCGCCGTGCAGATTTTCGACGGCATCACGGCGGCCGTGTTCGCCGTCATGGTGCCGCTCGTGGTCGCCGATCTGACGCGCGGCACCGGACGATTCAATCTCGGCCAGGGCATTCTCGGCACCGCGACCGGGATCGGCGCCTC
>DASQRX010000098.1:0-24270 GCA_035642635.1 Xanthobacteraceae bacterium | reverse complement strand
TTCGATCGTTAAGACGAAGCGGCGCACATCGGGCGCGCGGCGTTTGAGATCGAGCATGACATAACCGACCCGCTGGCCGGGCCCGTGATAGGTGAATTGCCCGCCACGGCCGGTGGCGTGGACCGGGAAGCGGGCTTCGATAAGTTCGGCGGGCTTTGCCGACGTGCCGGCGGTATAGAGGGGGGCGTGCGCGATAAGCCAGACCAGTTCCGGCGCTTCGCCGCGCGCGATCGCCTCGGCACGTGCCGTCATGAACGTGAGCGCGCTGTCGTAGTCGACAAGATCGTCGCTCACGCGCCATTCGACCGGCGCCGAACCGGCGGCGGGCCAAAGACCAATCGTCAGGTCGTCGCGCCTATTAACCACCCTGTAACCATACCGTGGTGAAACTTTGCGGTACACCGACCCTGTAGCGCCGCGCCGATTCCCAAGGCGATAGGGGCCAAGCGTCAACAGGAAACCAGGTGTTAAATAGGGGGCAAGGTGCCAACTCTCGATAATGTATCGGTCGATATTGCGGTGGTGTTGGGGACGACCTCGATGCCGATCCACCAGGTGCTGCGGCTGGGCCGCGGCGCCATCATCGAGCTCGATGCTTCGGAGGATGACGCCGTGCGCATCCTCGCCAACAACTTCCCGGTGGCCAAGGGCACCGTGGTGGTCAGCGGCAACAAGATCGCCGTCGAGGTCAACTACCTCCTGGCGCGAACCCCTGAGGGCGCCTAGCTTTTGATCCATTGTGGGTTTTGTGGCTGGCTCGTGGCCTTTGCAAATCCCACAGGCCTGGCGCCGGGCCTTGTCCGGCCCTTGTTCAGCCCTTGCCTAACTGTTACATCGGCGCCGTCGCGCGTCGGCCTGACGCGCGTCCACCCCACATGCGGCCGTGGCGGAATTGGTAGACGCACTAGCTTGAGGTGCTAGCGGGGCAACCCGTGGAGGTTCGAGTCCTCTCGGCCGCACCAGCCTGCGCTCTGCGGGCGTAGAGCATGATCCCGCCGCGCGTCAGTCAATGCGCCGGCGTGAACAGCGCGGCCAGCGATTTTATCTTGGTGACCAGATCGGCGTGATGGCCTTCGCCGCCGGAGCGCACCCGCTCGTGACGGCGGTGATGCCCTTCATGCTCGGCGGAATCGTTGTCGCGCTTGCGATGGCGCGTGTGCTCAGACGTTTTCTCTGGGGTTTTCTCGGCGCTGTCGCTGTGCGTATCGTCGTCGGTCGCGGCCAGGGATTTTGGCTGCTCGGGCCATTGCACAGTGGCGGTATCGTCCGCCACGCCGGAATCGGGCTGGAAGGCCGAAGCGTCTGGGGCCGGCAGCGCGTCGTCAGGCTTGAGGTTCACCTGAGTGGGCAGCGGCCAAGCCGGTTGCGCGCCGGCATTGTCGATGCCGCTGCCGATCTTGAGCTCTTCGGGCATCGCGGACGCCAGCATCTGCGCCTTCGGCTTGTTCGCCATCGCGATCTCGTAGGATGCCGAAGGCACGACCTGCACAATGCGGAAGCCATTGTCCTTGAGGCCCTTCAAAAGCCCAGGCAGCGCCGCCACGGTTTTGGGGTGAATGTCGTGCAGCAGCAAAATGCCCTTGCCGAGCTTTTGCAATCGGCTCAGTGCCAGCGACTTGATCTGGTCCGGCGTGATGCCGTGGTGCCAATCGTCGGCCACCGTGTCCGATGAGAAGAGGATGAGGTGGCGCGCGGCGATCTCGTTTTCGACGGTTTCGGATCGGTCGAGGCCGGGGAGGCGGAAGAACGGCGCCAGATATTTGGTATCGCCAAGCGCCGCGCTCACGTTGGCAATGCCGACGTCGATTTCCTTCCGCATGCGCTCGACCGGCATCGTCCCAAAACGCATCGGATGGTCTTCGCTATGCGTGCCGAGTGTGTGACCTTGTTCGTACATCCGCCGTACGACGGCCGGATAGGCGCGCGCCATCTCGCCGACCAGGAAATACGTTACCTTCACGCATTCCGAGGCGAGGATATCAAGGATCTGGTTGGAATAGGGCGGCAGCGGTCCGTCGTCGAAGGTGACCACGACCTCTTTGTCTTGCAGCGGCAGCGATTCCGGATACTGCATATGGCCGAGCCGCTTGTAGTCGGCGGGATCGATGGCAAGCACCCGGCTGGTGCCGAGCGCATTGGGATTTCCAGGACAGTTTTGGCCGGCAGTTTGCGCGGGCGCGCCGGTTTGCGCCTGAGCTGGCGTGCTGTTGTCCTGCTTGTTACCTTGCTTGCTGTCTTGTGAGGGCGCGGGCGCGGTGTCTTGGGTGTGCGCGATCGAGCCGTCTTGCTTGGATGCAGGCAGCCCTACGGGCGCTCCATCTTGCGCGTGGGCGGCGGCGCTGTCCTGAGAATGCGTCGGCACATTGTCTCGCGCGCGGTCTTGGACGCGATTTTGGACTGGCACGGGCGTGCTGACTTGAAGCCGCACAGGCGTGCTTGTCATGGACACCGGTATGGACACCGGCGTGCTGTTTTGGGCGGGTACGCGCGTGTTGATTTGGGAAGGTTCGGGCAGGCCGGGAGCGGTAGCGCCGTTTTCCGCGTGATGCGCCGACATCGCCGCGAGCGTCGCGCCGACCACGGCAACAATAGCGACGGCTAAAAAGCCTGCTCCGAAACCTCGCATTCCCCAATCCTCGGAACTCGACGCATTCGCCGGAACCGCTGACCCTGACCCAATATATTACCCTTTGGCTCGGTTAACGGACCGTGAACGGCGTCCTATTTGCCGCCAGTTGGCGTTGATAACTAGTGCCAAAACGCCACGCCGCGGCAAAATCGCGCTGGTTGTCGGCTTTTCCTTGCCGTTAATCACAACCGCCTAAGCTCGCACACGTAATGTGTAGGCGTGTGGGGGCGTGGGAATGACGGCCGCTCCGGGAGCCCGAACTTGGTGGGCACGGCGGCGATTAGGCGGGCAAGCTCGAATTTTGACGCCTGGCCGGAATATCGCGCGCATCACTCCAGTCCTGCTCTTGATTTTCGCCCTGGCGGTGATCGCCTGCGCCGCGGCTGGTATCACTGCAACGCAGCGTGACGACGCGCGGCAGGCGGCCGAGCGGCACAAGGCCGTGGAAGCCACCCTCGGCGAGCTTCACCCGGTATTCGGCGATGCCGATCACTTCGATAGCGGCCAGCTCGACCTCATCGAACGCCGCGCCGGGCTTAACGACCTGCGATTCGAAGCCGACCTGACCTCCGACAACGAGCGTGAAATACAGTCGCTGCACGATGCGCACGGCCGTATCGTCGGCTGGTTCAGCTGGTTGCCCGACCGGGCCATCATCCACACGATGAATTGGCTGTGGAGCGTGGTCGGCGCGTTCGGCGTCTTCCTCGCGCTCGCGGCGGCGCTGGCGCTCGGCGCAATGCAGCGGCTCGCCGAATCCTTCGGCCGCAGCGTCGATCAGGTCCGCAAGCTCACCACCCAGGATCCGCTGACCGGGCTTCCCAACCGCCGCGTCCTGCTTGAACAGCTCGACGACGTGATGGCGGCGCGGAAACAGCGCACCGTCGTGTTCGCGCTCCTCGACATCGACGGCTTCCGTGACATCAACGACATGCTCGGCTGGGCCGGCGGCGATGCCATGATGGTGAGTATCGTCGAACGCTTGAAGGCTTGGCTTCCGGACGGCGCGCTGTTCGGTCGTTTTCTGGACGACGAATTTGCCGTCATTGTCAGCGGCGGCAACGCGCAAACCGCGACCGAGCTGGCCGACCGTGTCGCAGCGGCGCTGGCCGCGCCGATCTTCATGGATCAGATGTGGCAGATCAGCGTGAGCATCGGCATCGCGCAGGCGCCGGAAGACGGCACCACCGGCGATGAGCTCAATCGCCGTGCGGCGCTGGCCCTGCGCGCCGCCAAGCGCAACGGGCGCGGCGCGGTGCGGCGTTTCGTGCCGCAAATCCAGGAGGAACATTCCGAACGCCGGTTCCTGCTGCGCGAGCTCGAAACGGCGATCCGCAAGGACGCGTTCGAGGTTCATTACCAGCCGGTCGTCGCCGCCGAGGGCGGCGCCGTCGTCGGCGTCGAAGCCCTGTTGCGCTGGACCCATCCGACGCGCGGCGCGATCGCGCCGTCCATGTTTATTCCGCTGGCCGAAGAGAACGGCTTGATGGTTGAGCTCGGCGAAATCGCGCTGCGGCGCGCGCTCAATGACGGCGCGCGCTGGACCGATTTGTTCGTCTCCGTCAATCTGTCGCCGGTGCAGATGCGCAGCCGCGGCCTGGTCGAACTCCTGCGCACCGCTCTCGCTGAAACTGGCATCGCCGCGTCCCGCGTCGTCCTTGAAGTGACGGAAGGCGTGCTGATCGACAATCTGGAAGAAACTCAGGTCAAGCTCGAAGCCTTGCGCGCGCTTGGCGTCGCTACCGCGCTGGACGATTTCGGCACCGGCTATTCGAGTTTGAACTATCTGCAGAAATTTCCGTTCGACCGGCTCAAAATCGATCGCAGCTTCGTCGCCTCGCTCGGCGCGACCGGCAATTCCGGCGCCATCATCCAGGCCATTGTCACGCTCGGCCATGCGCTCGGCATGAAGGTTTTGGCCGAAGGCGTCGAGACCAACGAACAGCGGGTGCTGCTGCGGCTCGCCGGCTGCGATGAAATGCAGGGCTACCTGTTCGCCAAAGCATGCCCGGCGGAATCGATCGACAAGATCCTGTCCCGGCCGGCGCCGGCGCGTGCCGCGCGACGGTCCGACGGCGTGCCGGCCTAGCCTTCCAGCATCCTGACAGGCCCGCCGCTAGCGGCTATCTATAGGCGGTCATTTCGCCTCGCGCGGCCATGTGGCGGTCTTATGGGGCGGCCATGGGAAGGAACGCGCAATGCTCGCCAACAGCTTACCCGGCCTTGATTTCGGCCTCGGCAGCGATGTCGAAATGCTGCGCGATACCGTGCGGGATTTCACCCAAGACAAAATCGCGCCGCTCGCTTCCGAGATCGACCGCTCCAACAGCTTCCCGCGCGAACTGTGGCCAGAGCTCGGCGCGCTTGGACTGCTCGGCATCACGGTCGAAGAAGAATTGGGCGGCGCGGGGCTCGGCTATCTGGCGCATTGCGTGGCCATGGAGGAAATTTCTCGCGGCTCCGCCGCCATCGGCCTGTCCTATGGCGCGCATTCGAACCTGTGCGTGAACCAGCTCAGGCGTAACGGCAGCGACGAGCAGAAGCGCCATTATCTGCCGAAGCTGATCTCTGGAGAGCATGTCGGCGCGCTCGCGATGTCGGAGCCGGGCGCCGGCTCGGACGTGGTATCGATGAAGACGCGCGCCGACAAGAAGGGCGACCGCTACCTGCTCAACGGCTCGAAAATGTGGATCACCAACGGGCCGCTCGCCGACACGATCGTGGTCTATGCCAAGACCGATCGTACCGCAGGCGCCCGCGGCATCACCGCCTTCATTGTCGAAAACGGCTTCAAGGGTTTCGGCACCGGCAAGAAGCTCGACAAGCTCGGCATGCGCGGCTCCGACACCAGCGAAATCGTGTTCGAGGATTGCGAGGTGCCGGCCGAGAACGTGCTCGGCGTCGTCGGCAACGGCGTCAATGTGCTGATGTCCGGCCTCGACTACGAACGCACCGTGCTGGCCGCGGGTCCGCTCGGCGTCATGCAAGCCTGCTTGGACATCGTCATTCCCTATCTGCATCAGCGCACGCAGTTCGGCCAGCCGATCGGCCGCTTCCAGCTCATGCAGGCCAAGCTCGCCGACATGTATGTGACGCTCAATGCCTCCAAGTCTTACGTCTATGCCGTGGCCAAAGCCTGCGATCGCGGCGAGACGACGCGCGAAGACGCGGCCGGAGCCATTCTCTACGCCGCCGAACGCGCGACCTGGATGGCGCTCGAAACCATCCAGTGCTTGGGAGGCAACGGCTATATCAACGACTATCCGGCCGGCCGGCTGCTGCGCGACGCCAAGCTTTACGAGATCGGCGCCGGCACCAGCGAGATCCGCCGCATGCTGATCGGCCGGGAGATTTTCGAGAAGACGAGGTGAGGATGAGGTGGCGGATCAAGGTGGCGGTTGTACTCATGTTGTCGGGCCTGTCGATCTGCGCGCACGCCCAGACGCGCGAGGCGACCGCCAAGGAAGTCGCTGCGATCCGCGACTGCGCCGCGAAAAATCACGACAATTTGGATGAGATCGAACGGCAGTGCCTGTTCAACCTGGTCGCCACGCCCTGCACCAACACGCCCTCCGGCACCTCCGAACACGGCGCCGCCGATTGTTATCGAATGGAGACGGCGATCTGGGACGATCTCCTCAACGAGAATTACAAAAATCTCCTGGCGACGCTCGACGACCGGCAGACCGCAAAGCTTCGCGCCATGCAGCGTGCCTGGATCGCCTATCGCGACACCACCTGCAATTTCTATTGGGACAAGATTCAGGGCACGATGGCGAATATGATGATCAGCGCCTGCGAAGCCCGCGAGACGGCACGCCGCGCCGTGCTGCTGCAGTTTTTCAGCACCCTGTAGCGATCACGAATATCCAGCGATCGCGCATCGCAGCGCGCGCTCAGCCGAGCCGCCGGTCGAACTCCAAGACTGCATTGAGCAGAACCTGGGCGCCGGCGGCGCATTGCGCAAAACTCGTCGATTCCGCTTCGTTGTGTGAAATGCCGCCGCGGCAGGGCACGAAGATCATGGTCGTCGGTGCGACGCGCGCGACATAAGCGGCATCGTGGCCCGCACCGGAGATCATGTCGCGCGACGTGAAGCCTGACTTCGCCACGCCGATCCGCACGCAATCGATCAGATCGGGCGCGAATTTCACCGGCGGCGATGACCAGATGCGGTTCTCCTCATAGCCGAGGTTCAGCGGCACGAGGATTTCGGCCAGCGCCGCGCGCAGTTTCGCCTCCATGGCGTCGAGCACCGCCTCGTCCGGGTGACGGAAATCGACAGTGAAAAACACCTCGTCGGGAATGACATTGCGGCTGTTCGGCTTGTTCTCGATCAGGCCGACGGCGCCGACGGCGTCGGGGGCATGTTCGCGGGCGATCGTGTCGATGCGGTCGATGACGCGCGCGGCGCCGACGAGCGCATTCTTGCGCCGCGGCATCGGGGTTGTACCGGTATGGGCGGCCTGACCTGAGACCGTGACTTCGTACCAGCGCATACCTTGGACGCCTTGCACGACGCCGATCATGGAACCTTCGTCTTCGAGGATCGGGCCTTGCTCGATGTGCAATTCGAACATCGCCGAAAATTTGCGGACGCCGGATTTCTCGCTGCCCTTGTAACCGATGCGCTGCAATTCACCGCCAAATGTCTTGCGGTCGCGGTCGGCGCGCGCGTGCGCATACTCGGCCGTGAACACGCCGGCGAAGACGCCGGAGGCGAGCATGGCGGGGGCGAAGCGCGAACCTTCCTCGTTGGTCCAGTTGACGATCTCGATCGGGGCGTTGGTTTCGTAGCCGAGGTCGTGCAGCGTCCGCAGCGCTTCGAGCGCGCTCAAGACGCCGAGCACGCCATCGAACTTGCCGCCGGTCGGCTGGGTGTCGAGATGCGAGCCCATGGCGATCGGGGGCAGCGCCGGGTTCTTGCCCCGACGGCGCGCGAATATGTTGCCGACCTCGTCGACGGCAACGTCGCAGCCGAGCGCTTGGCATTGCGCCTTGAACCAGTCGCGCACTTGGCGGTCGAGGTCGGTCAGCGTGAGGCGGCAAATGCCGCCCTTCGGCGTCGCACCGATCTGTGCCGTGTGCATCAGCGAGTCCCAAAGCCGCTGCGCGTCGATCTGGAGATTCTGCACGGGCAAGTTCCGGCCGGGGCGATTCTCGGGCGAGTAAGTAAGCCAATGGCTTATCTGCCAATGACCTAATTCCAGGTCACTGGCCCAGTTCTTTAACACGCTTTTGGCTTACTAACTCATTGAATCCATGACGAATCAGTTATGGTGTCGGCAGCCCAATTGCCGGGGCAACCGGCGGAGCGAATGCCATGCTGCGCGTACGTCTAAAAGCGGACGGACGATTGGTCGAGATTCTGCCTGACGGCAGCGAGCGCGCCATACCGAGCGATCCGCAAGCGATCCGTACCGCCGCCCGCAATGGCGCGCGCCTTTCTGATACCCGACATGAGGATGCAAGCTACGCCCGCAATGTGCGCGGGCGGACCGGTCTGACCCAAGCCGCCTTCGCGGCGCGCATCGGCGTCCCGGTCGAGACGGTGCGCAATTGGGAGCAGGGCAAGCGCTCCCCGCGCGGGCCGGCGCGGGCGCTGCTCAAAGTTATCGAGCAGGCTCCTGAAGCCGCCTTCGCGGTGCTCGGCAAAACGCGCTAAAACCCGCGCCGAGCGGCTGCATCGGACCACCTATGCACTTGTCGCATTGGGCTGGAATTGCCGCGCGCGATGGCGGATGCTTGCGGCCATGCATGATCCCGAAAAGTGGTCTCCGGTTTTCGGATAAGATCATGCGCAAAAGATAAGCGTTAGCGCCAAGCCGCCAGGAGTTGGGAATGGAAGTCATTGAGCGTGAAGTGATTGAAGTTCACGGGGCGCGTATTCCGGCGCTTGGATTCGGGACCATGACGCTCAAGGACGATGTGTGCGTCGAACTGGTCGAAGCGGCCTTGCAGCTCGGCTACCGGCATCTCGATACGGCGCAGACTTACGGCAACGAACGCGAAGTCGGCTCCGGGTTGCGCGGCTCCGGCCTCAAGCGCGAGGATGTCTTTCTCACCACGAAGGTTTGGTTCAACCGGCTCGCGCCAGGCGATCTCGAGCGTTCGGTCGACGAAAGCCTAGAAAAGCTTGGTTTGCCCTGGGTCGATCTTCTAATGATCCACTGGCCCAACGCGCAAATTCCGCTCGCCGGATCGATCGCGGCTTTGTGCAAGGTCAAAAAAGCCGGACTTGCCAAGACTATCGGCGTCGCCAATTTCAACACCGTCATGATCGATGAGGCGACGAAGCTCGCGAGCGAGCCGATCGCGGTTCTGCAAATCGAAGTGCATCCCTATCTCGATCAGAGCAAAGTGATCGCTGCGGCACGGCGCCATGGCATGGCCGTGGTGGGGTATTGTCCGCTGGCGCGCGGCAAGGTGCCGGGCGATGAGACGCTGCAAAAAATCGGCCGCGCGCACGGCAAGTCGGCCTCGCAGGTTGCGCTGCGCTTTCTCGAACAAGAGCGCATCATTCCGATCCCGCGCACCTCGAAGCGCGAGCGGCTTGCGGAGAATCTCGGCAGCCTTGATTTCAAGGTGAGAGATGCCGAAATGGCCGAGATCGCCAAGCTCAAGCGGCCCGATGGGCGTATCGTCAGTCCGCCGCAGGCACCAAAATGGGATTGAACTGGGACTAAGGCACGTGAGTTCGATCGTATCGATACCCAATATTGAGGCCAAGGGAGCGAAGATTCCGCTCGTCGGCCTCGGCACCTGGGAGCTGCGCGGGCGCTCCTGTGCGCGGGTCGTCGAGCAGGCTTTGCGGCTCGGCTACCGCCACATCGACACGGCGGAAATCTACGACAATGAACGCGAAGTGGGCGAGGGCCTGCACGCCTCGGGCGTCAAGCGCAGCGAGATTTTCCTCACCACCAAGGTCTGGCCGTCGCATTTCGCGCCGCGCGCGCTCGAACGCGCCGCCCGCGACAGTTTGGTGCGGCTGCGCCAGAGCGAAGTCGATCTCTTGCTGCTGCACTGGCCCAATCCGCAAATCCCGCTCGAGGAAACGCTCGGCGGCTTGTGCAAGGTCAAGCGTGACGGGCTGGCGCGCCATATCGGTGTTTCCAATTTCACGGTGACGATGATCGAAGAAGCGACCAAAATCGCGACCGTGCCGCTGGTCTGCGACCAGGTCGAATGCCATCCGTTCCTCGACCAATCCAAGGTGATCGCGGAATGTCACCGCCAGAGCATGGCGGTCGTCGCCTATAGCCCGATCGCCCGCGGCAATGCGATGAAGAACAAGGTGCTCGCCAGCATCGGCGCCGCGCACGAGAAGACCGCGGCGCAAGTCTGTCTGCGTTATCTCGTCCAGCAGAACATTGTCGTCATCCCGCGCACCAGCAAGCTCGATCGCCTGACAGAAAACGCGTCGATTTTCGATTTTGCGCTGAGTGATCGGGAAATGGCGATCATTGCCGGCCTGGCAAGCCGCGACGGCCGCATCGTCGATTTCGCCTATTCAGGCACGATCGATTGGGACTGAAGCGCTTGCTTCCTAGAACTCGACGTCGAGTTCTTCCAACTCGTCAGGCTCGACCTTGGCCGCCGCGATCCATTCCTGCATGTGCGGATGGGCCATTATCGTGTTGCAATAGCTTTGCGACGTCGGATCAATCGCAACATCATAAGTCTGAAACCGCGAGCAGACTGGCGCATACATGACATCCGCCGCGCACGGTGCCGGCCCGAACAGATAGGGGCCGCTATATTGGCCGAGACATTCGCGCCAGATCGCGGTGATGCGGTCGATATCGCCGCGCGCGCCGGCCCAGGACTTGAAGCCGGGGAAATGCGCCTTGATGTTCATTGGCAACGCCGAGCGCAGATTGCTGAAACCGGAATGCATCTCGCCGCAGATCGAGCGGCAATGCGCACGCTGGGCCTGATCCGTAGGCAGGATCCCGGCATCGGGAGCGATCTCGTGGAGATATTCGGCGATCGCCAGCGTATCCCAGACCTTCATGTTGTCCTGGATCAGGCAAGGCACCAGAAAGGAGGGCGACAGCAGCAACAATTCCGCGCGCGTCGAGGGATCATCGGTCGAGACGCTTTTCTCATCGAATTCGATGCCGGCCATTTTGCATAGCAACCAGCCTCGCAGCGACCACGAGCCATAATTCTTGCTGGCAATGGTGAGAGTGGCCTTGGACATCCCGTCGTTCTCTTTTGAATTTAGAGCCCAATCAAAGACTTATACTGTACATGAGACCTGAGCCAAGGACGATTTTCAGGAAGCTCCCGGTTGCCGCCCCGCGCCGGCAACCTTAACGCCGATCTCAATTGTGTAGGATGTTCATATTCTTGTCGCAGCGCAACAAAAAATGCACTAGCTTTCCGAGTTGGGGGGTCGAGTTGTGCCAGTCGATCGGCACGCGGCGCCCGTGGACCCAAACTGTACCTCGGGATGCTGTATCTCGCTTACCAGTTACAATCGGACATTATGACGCCGGTTCGGGCTTGGGCCAGCATGGCGGCCAGTTCGGGAAGCCCGATGCTCGCCGACCACCCGGCGATGCGCAACCTGACCGCGGTCTATGAGCTGATTTCGCGGGCGGGTCTGACCCATTCCCGGCCGCCTTTCGGCTTCGGCTCCGTCACTGTCGGCAACCGTGAAGTCGAGGTGCGCGAGGAAGCGGCGCTGACCACGCCGTTCGGGACGCTTTTGCATTTCAAGAAAGACGTTGCGACGGTGCAGCCGCGCATCCTGTTGGTGGCGCCGCTGTCGGGTCATTTCGCGACGCTCTTGCGGGCGACCGTGAAGACCATGCTGCCCGACCACGACGTCTACATCACCGACTGGCACAATGCGCGCGACGTGCCGCTCACCGCCGGCCGGTTCGGCGTCGACGAATATACCGACCACATCATTAAGTTCCTGGAAACGATGGGACCGGGCTCCCATGTGGCGGCGGTCTGTCAGCCTTGCGTCGCCGTGCTTGCCGCAGCCTCGGTGATGGCGCAGGCCGGCAATCCGGCGCAGCCGCGCTCGATGACACTGATGGCGGGGCCGATCGATACCCGCGTCAATCCGACCACGGTCAATGAGCTGGCGCGGAAAAAATCCATCGATTGGTTCGAGCGCACGCTGACCGCATCCGTGCCATTGCGCTATCCCGGCGCCTTCCGCCGCGTCTATCCGGGCTTTGTGCAGCTCGTCGCCTTCATGAGCATGAATGTCGAACGGCATGTGAAGGCCCATAAGGAGCTTTACGAAAATCTTGCCAATGGCGAGCTGGAAAAGGCCGCCGTCACCAAGGCGTTTTATGACGAATATTTCGCCGTGCTCGATCTCACGGCGGAGTTTTACCTGGAGACCGTGCGGCTGATCTTCCAGGACTACGCGCTGCCGCTCGGCCAACTCGAATGGCACGGCCAGAAAGTCGATCCGAGCGCGATCAGAAAGACCATGCTGCTAACGGTGGAAGGCGAGCGCGACGACATCTGCGCCGTCGGCCAGACGGTGGCGGCGCACGATCTGTGCAGCAAGCTCCGCCCCTATCTCAAGCGCCACCACATGCAGGCCGGCGTCGGCCATTACGGGGTGTTCTCCGGCAAGCGCTGGGAAACCCAGATCTATCCGATTTTGAAGAACGTGATTTTGTCGAGCGACTGAGCGGTTCGCTCAGCGCATCGCGGCCGCGATATTGCCGCCGTCGACGGTGGTGACGTCGGCCGTTGTTTTCAGCGCCAGCGCCTGGTGCAGGAAGGCCTCCGCGACGTCATCGGCGGTTACCTCGCGGCCGAGCAGATTGCCGCTCATGTAGTCCTTTTCGGATAGGCCGCGCGCCTTGGAGCGCGCGGCGATCATGTCGCTGGTCAATATTCCCGAACGGATGCGGTCCGCATTGACGGCGTTGGCGCGAATGCCCTCTGCGCCATAGTCGAGCGCATATTGGCGCATCAGCGCTAGCAGCGCCGCTTTCGGCAGCCCGTAAGGGCCGAAATTCGGACCCGGATTGACCGCCTGTTTCGACACGTTGAACAGAAGACAACCGCCAGTGCCTTGCGCTAGCATGATTTGCACGGCGGCTTGCGCCACGCGCTGGTGGCCGTAAAAATTCAGCTCGAAACTCTTGCGCAAAATCTCTTCGTCGACTTCGCCGATGCGGCCTTGCCATGCCGCGCCGGCATTGGAGACGACGATATCGACACCGCCGAAATTCGCCGCGATCGCGGCGAACGCGGCTCGCACCGAGTCTGCCTTGGTGACATCGCATTCGACCGCCAACGCGGTGGCGCCGACAGCGCTGGCCTGCGCGCGTGCCGCCGATAAATTCACGTCAAGAAGCGCAACTTCGGCGCCGGCTGCCGCGAATACCTTTGCGGTCGCAGCCCCAATCGCGCCGGCCGCTCCGGTGACCGCCGCGATCTGGCCGGCGAGCGGCAGCTCGACGCGCGCGCCGAGCTTGGCTTGTTCAAGCGGCCAATATTCGCAATCGAACATGTCGGCTTCCGAGATCGACTCGAACTTTCCGATCGCCTCGGCGCCGCTGACGCCTTCGATCCAGGCTTCGGCGATGTCGGCGGCAATGGCCGCGTCCTTCTTGGTGCGGCCAAGACCGAATAGACCGAGACCCGGCGCCAGCACGACGCGGGGCAGGGGATCGAGCTCGTGCTTGATGCCGCCCGTGCGTTTGTCATGGCGCGTGAAATAGTGGTGATAGCGCGCGGCAAATTCCTGCGCCCGCTCGCGGGTGACGCGCGCGAAATCATCGGGCTTTCCGGTATCGGCCGGCGGCAGGAGGAGCGGCCAGTTCTTGGTCCGGATGGTGTGGTCGGGAGTGATGACGCCGCGCTGGCTGGCGTCCTCCAGGTCCTTCGCGTCAACGAAATTCAAAATGGCGTCGCTTGAGCGAAATTCGAGAATAAGCCGCCGCCATGCGCCATCGACCTTGGCGTCCTTTTCACTGCACGCCCCGCGCACAACTGGCGCGATCGGCACAACCGCGGCAACCTTTTTTGGAGTTGCTGCCGCGACCGATTTACGATTACGCGCAATGAAATCTTCGGCCAGCGACACCATCTCGATCATGCGCTCGTAAGCTTCGCGCGCCGTTTCGCCGAAAGTCACGATGCCGTGCTTGCTCAGGATCAAGCCGTCGTTCGGCTTCGAAGCCTCGAAAGTTTCAATCGATTTCTTCGCCAGGCCGAAGCCAGGCATGAGGTAGGGGACGAAAGCCAGCCGGCCAGCGAAAATCTTGGCGCATTTTTTCTCGCCGTCAGGCTGGTCGATCAAGCTGAGGACGGCGGTCGCGTGGGTGTGGTCGATGAATTTGTGCGGCAGGAACGCGTGCAGCATCATCTCGACGGACGGATTAGGCGCCGCCGGATCGATCAGATTGGCGCGTTCGAGGCCGACCAGTTCGCCGTCGTCGATTGCTTCCAGCGCGCGGAGCTTGCGCATCGGATCAAGGCGCACCGCGACCATGCCTTCGGGTTCGATCGCCGCCATGTCGGAGCCGGAGGATTTGACGCGCAACACCTCGACCTCGTCGCCGAAGAGGTCGCGCATCCGCAGCTTCACCGAGGTATTGCCGCCGCCATGCAGCACGAGCTTTGAATCGCGGCCCAGCAGCCGCGTCGTATAGACGCGCAGCGCCAGATCGCGGTCGACACCCGATTTCGCGCCGTGCGCGACAATGGCTTGCGCGTCACCGTCGATCCAGCCGCTCTTCATGGCGCGTTTCGATCGAGCCCGACCAAGGCTCTAACCGCCGGCAAAGCGGCGCGACCACCAGCCGGTACGGCGCGGCTGATCGCCCTCCGCGGCATCGCTTGTTTCGGTGACGGTCGGCACCGGCGTGGGGAGCGGCGGCGGAGCCGCGGCCACATCGTCGCTGTTGCCGACGGGCGCACGCTCCCGCACGGTCGAACGCCGCCGCGGCGGCTCGGGTTCGGCGGTCGGCGGGGAGGCCGGTGTCGCGGGGGGTGCGCCGGCGCTGACTGGCGCTTCGCGCCGTGCCGGCGGCCCGGAGTCGAGATCGGCGACGGTGTGTCTGAGTTCCGGCTCGGTCGAAGGCGGTGCGATCAATTCTTCAGCCGGGGCAAAACTCGGCTCCGGTGCTTCCTGGTTATCCGGCTGGCTATCGTGCTGGTTATCTGGCCGGTTACGATCGTAACCACCGTCGCCGTTGCGCTGCCGGTTGCGCCGGCCGCCGCGGCGGCCGCGCCGCCGCCGCCGTTCGCCGCCGTCACGGCTGGGATCGCCGTTCTCGCCGCGATCTTGCGGCGCAAACTCGCCGTGCGGCTCGCCGGACTCATCGTCCGCGCTCGCTTGGCGCTCGCCGTCCGCGGCGAAATCATCTGCCGGCCCGCTGATGGGGACATGCTCGTGCTCGTGGCCAAGATCTTGAGCATGATCGTGCTCTTGCTCGTGGCCTTGCTCGTGCGTCTCGCCGCCGTTGCGGCCGCCGCGGCGCCGGCGTCGCCGGCGCCGGCGCGGACCGCCTTCGCCTTGCTCGGGCACGGTGGCGGGAGATGCCGCTTCGTCGGCGCTCTCGTCTTCCGCCGCGACAAAATCTTCGAGATCGTCCTCGTCTTCGAGCGGCGCGGCATTGGCCTGCGTGCGTTCGGCAAGCGCCTTGGCGGCTTCGGGCGTGTGGACCTGCTCGCCGCGATCGATGACAAAAGCCTGCGGCGCCATCACCGATTCATCGCCCGAGATCGTAAGGGTGATCGCAAAGCGCTCTTCCAGCCCGCGCAGATGCGCGCGTTTTTGGTTGAGAACGTAGAGCGCGACATCGGGCCGCGTGCGGGCGATGAGATTATGCGTGGCGCCCTTCATCAGTTGCTCTTCGAGCGCGCGCAGCACTTGCAACGCCAGCGACGATACTGAACGGACATGGCCGCTGCCGCCGCAATAGGGGCACTTTTCGGTCGAGCTTTCCAAGACGCTTGAGCGGATGCGCTGCCGCGACATTTCGAGCAGGCCGAAATGCGAGATGCGGCCGACCTGGATGCGCGCGCGATCGTGCTTGAGGCATTCCTTCAAACGCCGCTCGACCGAACGGTTGTTGCGCTTCTCGTCCATGTCGATGAAGTCGATGACGATCAGGCCGGCGAGGTCGCGCAGCCGCAGCTGCCGCGAGATTTCATCGGCAGCCTCGAGATTGGTCTTGAGCGCAGTGTCCTCGATGTGATGCTCGCGCGTGGCGCGGCCGGAATTCACGTCGATGGCGACCAGCGCCTCGGCCTGATTAAGCACGATATAGCCGCCCGAGCGCAGTTGCACGACCGGCGAAAACATGGCGTCGAGCTGGTTTTCGACCCCATAGCGCGACAACAGCGGCTGCGTATCGGCATAGGGTTTCACGTTCTTGGCATGGCTCGGCATGAGCATGCGCATGAAATCCTTGGCCTCGTTATAGGCCTCAGGTCCGGCGACGATCACGTCGTCGATGTCCTTGGTGTAGAGGTCGCGGATCGAGCGTTTGACCAGCGATCCTTCCTCATAGACGAGCTTCGGCGCCGTCGATTTCAGCGTCAGGTCGCGAACCGTCTCCCACATCCGCAGCAAATATTCGAAGTCGCGCTTGATCTCGATCTTGGTGCGGCTGGCGCCGGCGGTGCGCAAGATAACGCCCATGCCCTCCGGCACTTCGAGCTCGGAGGCCGCTTCCTTAAGCCGGGCGCGATCCTCGGAACTGGTGATCTTGCGGCTGATGCCGCCGCCGCGGGCGGTATTGGGCATCAGCACCGAATAGCGTCCGGCGAGCGACAAATAGGTCGTCAGCGCCGCGCCCTTGGTGCCGCGTTCTTCCTTGACTACTTGCACCAGCATGACCTGCCGGCGCTTGATCACCTCCTGGATTTTGTATTGGCGGCGATAGCGCGGCGAACGGTCGGGAACTTCCTCCATGGCGTCCGAGCCGCCGACCGATTCAACGATCTCCTCGGCGGCTTCGCCGTCCTCGCCGTTGTCGTCGTGCTCGTGAACTTCAGTGACGGCCGTCGGCTCGCCGTTCTCGGCTGAGCCGGCACTTGCGATTTCGTCGCCGTGATCGTCGATATGCTCTGCAGCGTGGTCGTCCTCGGCCTCACCAAGTTCAGCCTCGCCAAGTTCGGCCTCGCTATGTTCGGCGTCGGATATTTCGTTCGCCGTCGTTGCACCGGTTGCGGTGTCGGCCAGCGTTTCCAGCGGCTCGCTCGCCTCGTCATCCTCGTCGTCGTGCCCGCCGGCATTTAGCGCATCCGGCGAGATCGTCTGAGCGGTGCCGGATACCGGCTCCCGGCTGTCGTGATCGGCCGAACTGGCGTCCGCGCCACCGCCAACAGTTTCGACTTCCGCGGCATCGCCGTTTTCGCCGGGCGCCGGGTCGAAATGTTCGCCTGCCGAATCTTCGGAATGTGCCTCGGCGACATCGCCGTGCGTCGTTGCGTCGCGACGTGTCGCTTGATGCGCCGGCTGGCGCCGGTGCCGCCGCGACCGCCGATCGACCTCGTCGTCGGCGGCGCGTTGCGCACGCTCTTCCTCGGCGATCAAGGCTTCCCGGTCGGCGACCGGAATTTGATAGTAATCGGGATGGATTTCGCTGAATGCCAGAAATCCGTGGCGGTTGCCGCCGTAATCAACGAAGGCAGCCTGCAGCGACGGCTCGACCCGCGTCACTTTCGCCAGATAGATATTGCCACGGAGTTGCTTGCGGTGCGCCGATTCAAAGTCGAATTCTTCGACGCGATTGCCGCGCAGGACGACCACCCGGGTCTCCTCGGGATGGGTCGCGTCGATAAGCATTTTGTTGGCCATTGGTAATTCTCATGAGGGCCGGCATGCCTGCTCGCTCCGTGTCGCCACGCCACGGGAGTTGTCGTGGGAATAGGCGTGGGAGGAGGGCAAAAGCCCGATTGTCAGTGAATGGGACGGATCGGAAATCCGAAGACGAAATGTGAAAGGTCCGCATGCAGGCGAGCGTTTGAAAGCTACCGCGCCACATTGACTGGACCTGGACTTGCGCCTCGGACATGAACTCCAAACCGCGATGAGGCGGCAGCGTTTTGCGCTACCGCAATTCCGCTCGACGCTAACGGCGTTACGCTGTGCCATGAGCCATCTTGGCTCCCGGGACCTGCGCAACGCTCAAAATTCCGGTTGTCCTCAATATTCGAGGGCATCGGCGTCGCCAGTTCGTTCCGCCTTCGTGGCGCCATCGCTGGTTGCAACCTTAAGTCGTTGCAGCAACGACGCCGGAGCGGTTCCAAACCCGCGTCCGCCTTGCTCCGGTCATCTTCCTCCGGGAGCCAATCTTGGCGGACGTAACCGGATGCCCTAACGCGACACAACCGGAACCTTTCACCGTCAGCATTCCCTTTCTAAGGCCGCCTGAGGGGAATTGGCAAGTCATCTGTGGGCTTTGGCGGGATAGTGGTGAATTACGATGGAATTTGGAGCCGGTTCCCGGCCGGCGCTTAAGTTTCGGTTAATCACGCGCGCCTAATGGAGTAAAGGGGCGGGATGGGGTGGAAACCGATGGCTGTCCGAGCTGCGGGCTGGGCGCTTCTCGGTGCGCTTTTCGCCGGGGTTGCGGTCGCGGCCGACGCGCCGGCGACGCAGTCGGCATCCGACTCGCTTCCAGTGGCAGACAGCTTTCCGGTCGCTACCGACGCGCGGCTCGGCGGCGACGCGTCGCAAACCCGTTTCGTCATGGATCTCGATCGCAAGATTGATTTGCACGTCTTTACCCTCGCCGACCCATACCGCGTCGTGGTCGATATTCCCCAAGTCCGGTTTCAACTTCCGCCCAATACCGGAGAAAGTGGACGAGGCCTTATCAAGACGTTCCGCTACGGCTTGGTAATGGCGGGCGGCTCCCGGGTCGTGCTCGATGTCACCAAACCGGTGCGGGTCGACAAGGCTTTCGTTGTCGACGCCGCCGACGGCGCTCCGGCGCGGCTGGTGCTGGACCTTGCCGCCACCGATCGCGACAGTTTCCTGCGCAAAATGGCGCTCGACGACAAGCTCGTCCGCGCGAATAACCCGCCCGTGAGCGTGCCTTCCGGCGGGCCGCAATCGGATTCCAACGATCCGCGCCCCTTGGTGGTGCTCGATCCCGGCCACGGCGGTATCGACACCGGTACCAAGGCGTCGAGCGGCGAGGCCGAGAAGGATATCGTCCTCGAGGTCGCGCGGCGTCTGCGCGATCGAATCGAAAAGACCGGCAAATACCGCGTGCTCATGACGCGCGACGACGACACATTCATTCCGCTCGCCGATCGGGTGCGTATCGCGCGCAATGCGGGGGGAGCTCTGTTCGTGTCGATCCACGCCGATTCATTGCCGCGCAAGGAGGGCGATGCCCAGGGGGCGACGGTCTATACGCTGTCGGAGACTGCAACCGATCCTGCGGCCGCGCGCCTTGCCGAAGAGGAAAACCGGGCCGACGTCATTGCCGGCGTCGATCTCAAATCCGAGCCCGATGACGTGGCCGGCATCCTGATCGATCTTGCGCAGCGTGAGACCAAGACCTATTCGGTGCAGTTCGCGCATAAACTCGTCGGCGAAATGCGGGACACCGCACGGCTCCACAAGGAACCGATCAAGTCTGCGGGCTTTCGTGTCTTGCGCGCGCCGGATATCCCCTCGGTGCTGGTCGAGCTCGGATATGTGTCGAATAAGCAGGATTTGCAATCATTGCTCTCGGACGCATGGCGCGATCACACGGCTGACTGCATGGCGCGCGCGATCGAGGGCTATTTCTCGACCCATGTGGCGGGCGCGCGCGCCGGGGCCAACTGAGGCGGTTCCGCGTGGTAATCCGATTCAGGCTCGATGCAGGCCGATGTGCCCCAACGGCCTCAGTTTGAACAAAAAACCAAGCGACGAACGCAATGATGCGGGGGGACTCTAGCGGGTTACGGCCATTGCTGGCACATTGGGCTATCAAGCTGCCGAGCGTCGAGTCGTATAAGCCTGGCAGGGCATTCTTGATGAAACTTATCTCTGGCTTAATGAAACTGGTCTCTGGGAAACGGCTGGTCTTTGGAAAATTGGTGTCGCGGTGAAATTACTGCTGCGCTTTTTGGGTTTTCTGTTCGCGGCCGGGACGATCCTGTTCATCGTCGGGGTCGCTGGTGCCGCTGGCCTATTGTGGCATTACTCCAAAGACTTGCCTGACTATTCGCAGCTTCAGGATTATGAGCCGCCGGTCATGACGCGGGTGCATGCGACCGACGGCTCGCTGCTCGCCGAATACGCCAAAGAGCGCCGGCTCTATCTGCCGATCCAGGCGATCCCGAAGCTCGTCACCAATGCTTTTGTCGCCGCCGAAGACAAGAACTTCTACCAGCACCCCGGCGTCGACATTCAAGGCATCATGCGGGCCGGCATCCTCTATGTCGAAAATTACGGCCGTGGCGGCCATCCGCAGGGCGCCTCGACGATCACCCAGCAGGTGGCCAAGAACTTCCTCCTGACCAACGAGGTGTCGTTCGAGCGCAAGATCAAGGAAGGGCTGTTGGCGCTCCGCATCGAGCGCACCTATTCGAAGCAGAAGATCCTCGAACTCTATCTCAACGAAATCTATCTCGGCTTCGGCGCCTACGGCGTCGCTGCAGCATCGCTTCTGTATTTCGACAAGTCGGTGCACGAGCTGACGATCGCGCAAGCCGCATATCTCGCGGCGCTGCCCAAAGGACCGAACAATTACAATCCGTTCCGCCGCCATGATGCGGCGATCGAGCGCCGCAACTACGTGATCGATCGCATGGCCGAGGACGGCTATATCACCCAGGACGCCGCCGATCAGGCCAAGAAGGCGCCGCTTGACGTCACCGTGCGCCCGACCGGCGCGCACATTTTTGCGGCCGAATATTTCGCCGAAGAAGTGCGGCGCTATCTTTACGACAATTACGGTGAGAAGAAGCTCTACGAGGGCGGGTTGTCGGTGCGCACCACGCTCGATCCGAAACTGCAGATTTCGGCGCGGCGGACCATGGTGAACGGCCTCGTCAATTTCGACGAAAGCACCGGCTATCGCGGCGCCATCACCACGATCGATGTCGGCGGCGACTGGGGCGTGAAACTCGCCGACGTGAAATCGCTTGACGATATCGCGCCGTGGCGGCTGGCGGTGGTGCTCCAGGTCGACGACCAATCCGCGCGCGTCGGCCTGCAGCCGGCGCGCGATCCGTCGGGCGCCGTCGGCAAAGACCGCGACATCGGTCTCGTCCCGCTCGACGGCGTCAAATGGGCAAAGCCGGCGACCGGTCCGGGCGCCGGCAAGCCGATCCAGAAAGTGAGCCAGGTGCTCACGGCCGGCGACGTGATCTATGTCGATCCGATGGAGCAGCAGGGCCAATACCGGCTGCGCCAGGTACCGGAAATCTCCGGCGCTATGGTGGTGATGGATCCGCATACCGGGCGCGTCCTGGCGATGGTCGGCGGCTTCTCGTTCGATCAGAGCCAGTTCAATCGCGCGACGCAGGCGCTGCGGCAGCCAGGCTCGTCATTCAAGCCCATCGTCTATGCCGCGGCGCTCGACAATGGCTACACGCCCTCGACCATCGTCATGGATGCGCCAATCGAAATCGACATGGGGCAGGGCGGCGGCATCTGGCGGCCGGAAAATTACGGCGGCAAATTCTTCGGCCCCTCGACATTGCGCTTCGGTCTTGAACAGTCGCGCAACGTGATGACCGTGCGGCTCGCGCAAGACATCGGCATGCCGCTGATCGCCGAATACGCCAAGCGCTTCGGCATCTATGACGAATTGCCGCCCTATCTGTCCTACGCGCTTGGCGCCGGCGAAACCACCGTGATGCGCATGGTCACCGCCTATTCGATGTTCGATAACGGCGGCCGACGCGTGATCCCCACTTTGATCGACCGCATTCAGGACCGCTACGGTCACACCATCTACAAGCACGACCAGCGCGACTGTCAGGGCTGTGACGCCAAGACCGGGGACGCCAAGGCTTGGGACACCGAGCCGACGCTGGTCGACCGCCGCGAGCAGGTGATCGATCCGATGACCGCTTATCAGATCACCTCGTTGATGGAAGGCGTAGTCCAGCGCGGCACCGCGACCGTCGTTCGTGACGTCGGCAAGCCGATCGCCGGCAAGACCGGAACCACCAATGACGAGAAAGACGTGTGGTTCGTCGGCTATTCGCCCGACATCGTTTGCGGCGTCTATATGGGCTTCGACAAGCCGCGCCATATCGGACGGCTGGCGACCGGCGGCCATCTCGCCGCGCCGGTGGTGCGGGATTTCCTGAAAATTGCGCTGGCGGATAAGCCGCCGATTCCGTTCACGGTGCCACCGGGCATCAAGCTCATTCGCGTCGATGCCCATAACGGCATGCGCGCGGGTCCGGGCGATCCAAAAGTCATTCTCGAAGCCTTCAAGCCCGGCACCGCGCCGCCCGACAGTTACTCTGTGATCGGCGCCGAGACGGCCAATGGCGCCCCGGTGTCGCAGCAGACCGCCCCCGACGCCGGCAACGTGGTCCGCACCGGGACCGGCGGCCTTTACTGATAAATATTGAGGCGCCTTTGCGGGCCGCGGGCGAAAGCTTGCGGCCCGCCGCACAAGCCCTTACGTCGCCAGCCGGAACAACATCATGCGCGCGGAAATCACGGCCATCGTTGACGACATCAAGCAGTCCCTTGGGCTGCTGAGGAGGCATCTTTGACGTCGACAAAGCCCGTGCCCGGCTCGCCGAGCTGAACAAGCAGGCCGAAGACCCCAATCTCTGGAACGATTCGCAACGCGCCAGCCGCTTGATGCAGGAGCGCACCTCGCTCGACGATCAGCTCACGGCGCTCGCGCGCATGGAACGGGAGCTCGACGACCAGTTGACATTCATCGAACTCGGCGAGGCCGAAGGCGACCAGGCCGTCATCGGCGAAGCCGAAGCCGCGCTGCGCGCGCTCAAAGCGGAGGTGTCGCGGCGCGAACTCGAGGCGCTGCTGTCCGGCGAAGCCGATAACAACAATACCTATCTCGAAGTGCATGCCGGCGCCGGCGGCACCGAGAGCCAGGACTGGGCCTCGATGCTGTTGCGCATGTATACGCGCTGGGCCGAGCAGCGCGGCTTCAAGGTCGACTTCATCGAAGAGACCCAGGGTGAAGAGGCCGGCATCAAATCGGCCACGATCGAGATCAAGGGTCGCAATGCCTATGGCTGGCTCAAGACCGAGAACGGCGTGCATCGCCTGGTGCGCATCTCGCCGTTCGATTCCAATGCGCGCCGGCACACGTCGTTCGCCAGCGTGAACGTTTATCCGGTGGTCGACGATGCCATCAAAATCGACATCAATGAAGCCGATGTGCGCGTCGACACCATGCGCGCCGGCGGCGCCGGCGGCCAGCACGTCAACAAGACGGAATCGGCGATCCGTCTCACGCATATCCCGACCAATATCGTGGTGGTGTGCCAGAACGACCGCTCGCAGCACCGCAATCGCGCCCAGGCGTGGCAGATGCTGCGGGCAAAACTCTACGAAGCCGAATTGAAGAAGCGCGAAGAGAAGGCTGCCGCCGACCAAGCCGCCAAGACCGATATCGGCTGGGGCCATCAGATCCGTTCTTACGTTCTGCAGCCCTACCAAATGGTGAAGGACTTGCGCACCGGC
Organism: Xanthobacteraceae bacterium; assembly: GCA_035642635.1. Lineage (GTDB taxonomy): Bacteria > Pseudomonadota > Alphaproteobacteria > Rhizobiales > Xanthobacteraceae > BOG-931. The sequence continues at coordinate 1,018 of DASQRX010000098.1, read as the reverse complement.
GTCTCGACTTCCGACACCGGCGGGGTGCTCGACGGCGACATCGATCAATTCACCCAAGCGGCGCTGGCGCAACGCGCCTTCGGCACCGGCCCGGCGCAGGTCGAGGACGTAGAGTAGTGGCTAGACGCCGGTTGGTCGCTGGCTCGAATCCGGCCCGGGGAGCCAAATAAATCAAAAACTTAGAGCTAAACGAGCCAAGCAGAAACAACCGAAAATCCAGATTTGGCAACGTTCTTGGCAACAATCTGCAAAACTCGCAGATAAGGCCGCTGGTGCGTTTGGGGCGTACAAGCGGCAATGCCCGCGCATCGAGGCATACTGGGCCGACGTCAAAACTCGTTTGCGACAAACCGGACACCGTATTGCTGATCGTGTTTGGACGATTTCAGATCTGATTGAAGCCGCGCTTGGCGCCGTGCCACCCTTGCCGACACCGACCGCACCGGATCGCCGCCGCCAGTTCCGGGTAATCCAGGGTGGTAAGGGTGAGTCAAATTGACTCACCCTACCATCCCTACCGGGGCTTTTTTCTTTTGGCCGCCACTTTTGAATGCTACGTTTTCAGGCATGCTGGGCGCGTTTGAAGATTAGCCCCTTCTGGCGCGGAACGCATGCAAAGCCCCGATCGCAAGGTCGGGGCTTCTGCCGTTAGAGGCCGCCCCCATCACTTCATGTTAGCGACTATGTGGCCCAGCTTGGCCGAAATCGGTGCCAAATTTATTTAAGCTCTCGATCGAACCGGCGAACTTCATTGTTGTACCGCGCGTACTGCGTTCCTGTGAAATGCGCTGAAAAAAAGCCCCGACGCGCATAAGCCGGGGCAAAGGAGGGAGGAACGAGAAATTATACCCCCGGCAACTACAAAACCGCGGTAATTGAGTACGTACAAGCAAATAAGGATCGGATCAGACCTAAGCCATCCAGAAGGGCTTTGCGTATTCACGGCGCGCACCGCATCGCGTCAGGCCGATATCCATCAGGTCTCTGTCGCTGAGGTTACGAAGCTCATTGCGCTCAA
>DASQRX010000097.1:0-2395 GCA_035642635.1 Xanthobacteraceae bacterium | reverse complement strand
ATATTCATCGCATGCAGGCATGGGCAGGCCAGGCTGCAGCGTTGGCGCGGGCTGAGCCCGCCGGTGAACTCGTGCTTCGTCTCTGGCATGAGGCGGAAGCCTTGCTGCCGGTCGGCCAGGCGAAGCCGCGGCTCACGCGCTGACCGCCATCGCCATGAGCGAACATCTTCCGCCGCAAGAAGCGCATTGGCCTGAAGGCGCTATTTTTACGCTCGGCCATTCTACGTTGCCGATCGAGCGCTTTATGGCCGTTCTGCAAATCTATGGCATCGAACGGCTCGTTGACATCCGCACAATCCCCCGCTCGCGCCATAATCCGCAATTCAACGACACCGCCTTGGCCCAGAGCCTGACGGCGCAGCATCTCGAATATATGCATATCCGAGCGCTCGGAGGTCTGCGGCGCGCCCGCAAAGATTCTCCCAACACCGGCTGGCGAAATGGAAGCTTTCGCGGCTACGCCGATTATATGCAAACCGAGGAGTTTCAGGACGCGCTTGAAGCACTCATTCACATGAGCGGCCAAAAACGCGTTGCGATCATGTGCGCCGAAGCGGTGCCGTGGCGATGCCATCGTTCGCTGGTGGCCGACGCGCTCTGGGTGCGCGGCGTGCCGGTCGTCGAGATTTTATCCGAAAGCAGCTACCGCATGCACACGCTTACACCCTTCGCGCAGGTAGAAGGAGTGCGAATTACCTATCCATCTGACCAGGCTACATTACTGTAGAAAAGCGCGGCGGCGCGGTCTCGAAAAGCATGCGCCGGGACAGCCGCGCGACGCTCGGTACATCGCCCGCCCCTAGCGCCGAAAACCGACCGGTGCTGGTCGTGGCCGCCGCTGCGACCTGCGAGCCCGGCCCGCAAAAGAAATTGTGCGCAGTGTGAAGCAGCTCACACTTGTTCGGAGCCCAGCGAAGCATATTGCGGTGCACGGGAAAGGCATCCGCGCTTCCGAGGGTATAATGTTCAGAAGAAATCTGTGGAACAAAAGCGTGCCGAGGGTCGAGCTCGATCAGCGGGCACGCGATGCGCGCCTTCGGCTCGATCAGATCGAACGACTGGCAGTGCCCCCTGCGGCTGAGATGTCCGGCTCGTTCGGTCCGCGGTCTATCATCCTCTCAACCTCGTCAGAATCAAACAGATAGGGAGGATGCAAGCCGTCTCCCGTTGGCGTTACCTGGCCGTTAACAAGGGAAGTCGGCGCTTCCTCAGTCGGGTTGTCAACAGCCGAAGCGGCGGCGGCGTTGCTGAAAGGAACGGATCGCACGCAAGAAATCGATCTTGCGGAAGGCCGGCCACAGCACATCGGTGAAATAGAACTCGCTGTGCGCGCTCTGCCACAACAGAAAACCGGACAAACGGACCTCGCCGCTCGTGCGGATGATCAAATCGGGATCGGGCAAGCCGGCGGTGTAGAGATGCTTGGCGATCGCCTCTGGGGTGACGCCGTCGACCGCCTCCGCCAATGTCGCCTCGTCATCGGCCATGCCGTTGAGCAAGGCGCGAACGGCATCGGCGATCTCCTGGCGGCCGCCATAGGCGACGGCGACATTGAGCTCGAGGCCGTCATAACCGGCGGTCGCACGCTCGGCAGCCGCAATCGCGGCGAGGACGGGCTCGGGCAGCATCGCTCGGCAGCCGATGGCACGCACCCGCACGCGCCGCCGGTGGATCGCCGGATCACCGGCCAGCGCCTTCAGCTTGGCCTCGACCGACCCGAGGATCCCCGAGACTTCGGCAGCCGGCCGGCGAAAATTGTCGGTCGAAAACACCCACAAGGTTACCGTCGCAATGCCCAGCTCGACACACCAGTCGAGAACCTCGTCGAGCTTGTTGGCGCCGAGATCGTAGAGCTCCCGCGGCTCGGTGATCCCGAGCGAGCGGCCGTGCCGGCGATTGCCGTCGAGAATGATGCCGATATGGCCAGGTGTCGGCCCACTCTTGACGTCGCGGACAAGCCGACGGGCATAGAGGTAGTAAAGCAGGCGGAACATCGGCGCCAACGGAGCTTTCCCCCCCACAGCGCAAGATTACGGGCACAGCCGTCACCCCCACGTCCCGGCACCCGAATGTCAATGCGCCAGAAATATGGCGAGCCGGTGACCAAGATCCGAATTTAACCTGTGAGCAATCGGGCCCTCACCCTTGCGTCGCGGGACTATGTTCAATGGCGGTGGCGCGCAGTTTGCGGCTGATAGCGCAGGCTGATCGATCCGATGCCGGCCGCGACGTTGAGCCCGGTATTGCCTTCGACGCTGACCGGCTGCAGCGAGATCGTGCGGTTGGAGCCGCCGACCAGCACGTTGGCGCCGGCCCCGACGCCGACAGTGGCGCTGCCGGTGGCGCCGACATAATTGCCGTTCAGCGCGCCGGGCGCCACATTGGCGGTCGGCGC
>DASQRX010000096.1:0-21434 GCA_035642635.1 Xanthobacteraceae bacterium | reverse complement strand
TCCTTTTCCGAATACTCGGTAAAAGGCTTGGGGATGAAGATGCCAGCGTTGTTGACAAGCGTATCTATTCGTCCGAAGCGCTCGGCAGCTACGCCCAAAATGCGTTCGGCCGTCTCGGGGCGGGTAATGTCACCCTCGATCACCAGGATCGCCGGATCGTCGCTCTTGCGCATTGAACGAGAACTGGCGATCACTTGATAGCCGATGTGCCGATAGGCTTTCGACAGTTGCGCGCCGATGCCGCGCGACGCTCCGGTGATGACGACGACTTTTCGCTCGGGTGTCATGTTCGCTCTTTTTCACGGTCGAGGGTGTATCCGAGCGAGTAGATACACCGACGGACCGAACGCGGCTTTGCGTCGGTTGCTCAACTGTTGTCATTTTTTGCTGCCGGTTAGGCGGCGATCATGCCAACGCTGCGCCGGTGCTGAGCAGGCGTCTGACCCGTCGCCTCACGGAACGCACGGGTGAAGTTGGCTTGGCACGAAAATTTGAGAGTCAGCGCAATATGGGCCAACGGCTGGTCGCCCTTCTCGAGCAGTTGTTTGGCGAGCTCAAGCCGCTTCGCGCTGACATAGTGATGCGGAGATCGGCCGATCGCGGCCTTGAACGCGCGGGAAAAATGGAAGCGGCTCAGGCACGCGACCGAAGCAAGGCGGGCGAGTGTCAAATCACCTTCCAGATTGGCTCCGATGTAATCGAGCACACGCGTCAGTCTGCGTCGATCAAGTCCTGCCTGAGTCGCACGGGCAGAGACATCGCGCGCCAGCGTGCCGACGTCGTTTTGGACCAGCCTTGCCGCCAGGCTCGACCCCAGCGTTTCGACGAGCATGCTCCCCACAGATGTCTCACGCTGAAGCTCGGACGTAATTGCATAGGCCATCTCGGCGATGAGTGGGTCCTGAAAGCTGCTTTCATAGCGCAGCGACTCGACCGCGAACGGCTCGGGTCCTTCGCCCAGGCTCTTCGGCGAGAATTGGCTTGGAGGAAGAAAGATATGCAGTATTGCCGGCAGAGGATCGGACATCTCAATCACAACGTCCGGGCCCCCCGCGGGAGAAAGCCAGATGGTTCCCCGCTCGGAGACGGTGCGATCCTCGATGCCGTCCCTCTGCCGCGTGACGACAGAAGCGCCGCCGTGGACATCGACGCAAATCACGATGTGAGGGCTCGGTTTTTTAAAGGCGACCACGCCGCTGTGACTACGAAGCTCCGCGGCGAGGCCAGACCAGCCCCGGCCGGCAGAAGACGCCAGCAACCCGGCCGAACCGCGGTTTCCGACACCACGCTCCTGTCCCTCGACCGGTTGCTCCGGCAGAACTACCAACCCGGGTTTTGCGAACGATGAATTTACGCGGCCGTTACTCTCGCTGGTATTCGCCATTGGCGTCAACGCTCCAATCCGATGGCAAACGTGGTCACTGAGACTACGAATTGCAACTCCTGCAATCTGGGTCACTGTGGGCGATCAGACGTGCGTTCGTTCGCGATGCGCGCCGGGCGCTTCAACTTCAGGGCGCCGCGCGCACGCTATGCAGCGGGTCGCAAGACACTCAGCTTGAAGGGACCCGCATTGGCAGCCGCATGCGTGACGGCCTCGAGCGCTGAGTGCAGGCGGGGGGATACTCGACGCGCCTGAGCTACGGGGCCGTAAGGGACTTTTCGGGCTGGGATACTCTAAATCCGGCGAAGAGAATTGGTGGGGGAAGGGGATACCGGATTCACGGTGCCGATCCTAGGCCCTCTTCAACTATTGCCGCCGCTGTCGCGGAGCGCCGGCAGGCCGATGCCGGTGGCTTCGAAACCGCCGTCGACGGCGATCGTTTGCCCGGTAATGTAGCTCGCGCGATCGCTGCACAAAAAGAAAATCGCTTCGGCAAGCTCTTCTTCCAAGCCGTAGCGATTGAGTGGGATGGCGTCGTGGTAGGCGGCCCTGATCTCCGGCGTATGGACGGCCTTCGCCATGGCGGTATCGACCGGCCCGGGCGCGACGGCATTGACGCGAATACCGAGCGAGGCGAGTTCGATCGCCTGCTGCTGGGTCAGGTGGACAAGGCCGGCTTTGCTGGTGCCGTAGGCGGTCCGCAGCGTCGAGGCGCGCAGACCGGATATCGAGGTGATGTTGACGATGGCGCCGCCGCCGGAATCGCGCAGCAGCGGAGCCGCCGCCTGCGTGCACAGAAACGGTCCGGTGAGATTAACCGCGAGCACCCGCGACCAATCCTCATAGGTCACGTCAAGGATCGGCTTGAAGATCGCAATCCCGGCATTGTTGACCAGCGCATCGAGCCGGCCGAATTCTTGCGCGACGGTTGCAAAGGCGTCGGCGACTTTGGCGCGATCGGCGACGTCGCAGCAAATAGCGACGACGGCGTCAGACTTGGATTCAGACTTGGACAGTGCGGCGTAGGTGCGATTGAGCGTCTCAGCGTCGATATCGAGCAACGCGACCCGCCAGCCGTCGGCGAGAAATCGCTTGGCGGTCGCAAGCCCGATCCCGCGCGCGGCTCCCGTGACCAGTACGGCCTTTTGTGATGCCTCGCTCATCATCTCCCCAGGCTGTCGGCTGTTTTTCAATGTTGTGTAAGTGACGCCGATACCCGGTACAAGGGAATGCAATAGGATGGGGCCCTGAACGGCAGTGAACGCCGCTCTGCCCGCCCGCGACTAAAGCTCGATGTCGAGAGTTGTCTCCAGACTTACCTCCAAACCATTGCAAATCTTTAAGTTTGGCGGCGCCGGTTCGGCCACGACCTCGACACGATCGTTGCCTCAAATTTCAACGCGCGCCAGATTCCGCCCCCTGGTTCGCGCGCCTTGGGAGGATTTTTCCGATGTTCTCGTCTTTTCGCGCCGGCCTTAAGGCTGCGGTTGCCGCGGCTTGCCTGGCCGTCGCGTGCTTTGCCGCGACTGCCGCGACCAAGCCATTCACCAATGACGATCTCGCCAATAGCTCGGTCGAGCTCGAGGCGCAGATCAAGTCCGACGCCGGGACACCGGCAAAGACCGTCGACCAGCTCAAGCACGACGCCGATGCGGCGTTTGCCAAGAACGATTTCCGCACCGGCATGGCGGTGCTCGGCCAGATCGTCGCCGCGGCCCCGAATGATGCCGGCACCTGGCTGCGTCTCGGCCACATCATTCAGCAGATCCGCCCCGGCAACGACAGCGAGAAGGCGATGCTGCTCGATCATGCGTCGAGCGCAGCTTACATCGCCTATCAGCGCGCGAGCGACCGCAACCTCGAAGCCGACAGCCTTGCTTTTCTCGGCACGCTGTTGAGCCAGCGCCAGAACTGGCGGCCGGCGCTCGACGCGCTGCGGCTGTCGCTCGAATTGCACGAAGTCGCCGATGTGCGCGGGCAATATGAGCGGCTGCGCGACCAATACGGTTTCCGCGTGCTCGATTACTCCGTGGATGCCGACACGGCGTCGCCGCGCGCTTGCTTCCAGCTCTCCGAAGATATTCCGGCGCGCACCGACTTCTCGCCTTTCGTCGCGGCGGCCGGCATCGACAAACCAGCGCTTTCCGTCACCGAGAAGCAGCTTTGCGTCGAGGGCCTGGCGCATGGCGAGACATATAAAGTCACGCTGCGTGCGGGCCTGCCGTCGGTGGTGCACGAGACGCTGTCGAAATCGTCGGATTTCGCCATCTATGTGCGCGACAGAAAACCATCGGTGCGCTTTTCAACCTCAGCCTATGTGCTGCCGCGCACCGGCCAGCAGGGCATTCCGGTCGTCAGCGTCAATACCAAGTCGGTCGCGGTCGAAATCTATCGCATCAGCGACCGCAACCTGATCGACACGATCTCGACCTCGGGTTTCGGCAATGGCGATTTCCAGACCAGCCTCAGCCGCTCCGATGTCCAGCAATTGCAGGATTCGCGCGGCGTACAGGTGTGGAAGGGCAGTCTCGCGGTCGACACGAAGGCTGAGATTAATGCCGAGGTCACGACGGCGTTTCCGGTCGATCAGGCGGTCGGCGATCTCAAGCCCGGCGTCTATGTCATGGTGGCGCAGGCCAAGGAGCTGAAAGACCTCGACAACAATTACGACGCGCTGGCGACGCAGTGGTTCATCGTTTCCGATCTCGGGCTCACGGCATTGTCCGGCAGGGATGGCATCCATGTCTTCGTCAATTCGCTGGCGACGACGGACGCCAAGAGCGGCATCGAGCTGCGGCTCGTCTCGCGCGGCAATGAGGTTCTGGCGACGCGCCAGACCGACGCCTCGGGCCACGCGCTGTTCGAATCGGGCCTGGCGAACGGGGAGGGCGGTGCCGCGCCGGCGCTCCTTGCCGCCGCCGATCCCAAGGGCGGTAACACTGGCGATTACGCTTTCCTCAATCTGCAATCCTCCGCCTTCGATCTGACCGACCGCGGCGTATCCGGCCGGCCGGCGCCGACCGGTCTCGATGCGTTCGTTTATGCCGAGCGCGGCGTCTATCGCTCCGGCGAGACGGTCTATCTCACCGCGCTGTTGCGCGACCCGCAGGGGGGTGCCGCCCTCAATACGCCGCTGACGCTCGTCGTCGAACGCCCCGACGGCGTCGAGTTCAAGCGCGCGCAGATTGCCGACCAAGGCCTCGGCGGGCACCCGCTAGTGCTGCCGATCAATGCCAGTGCGCCGACCGGCACCTGGCATGTCCGCGCCTTCACCGATCCAAAGCTGCCGGCGATCGGCGAAACCACGTTTCTGGTCGAGGATTACGTGCCCGACCGCATCGAGTTCGATCTGACATCGAAGGCCGATCATCTGTCGCAGGACGCGCCGGCCGAGATGAATGTCGCCGGGCGCTTTCTCTACGGCGCGCCGGCCTCGAATCTCGATCTCGACGGCGACGTGACGATCTCGGCCGCGAAGGAGCGTACCGGTTTTGCCGGCTATCAGTTCGGTCTCGCCGATGAGGAGGTTGATCCATCCAAGCAAACGCTCGACGATCTGCCGTCAACCGACGATTCCGGCAATGCCAAGTTTAACGTCAATCTCGACAAGCTGCCCTCGACCACGCATCCGCTGCAGGCCGACGTCACGCTGCGCATGAACGAGCCCGGCGGCCGCGCCGTCGAGCACAAGGTTACGTTGCCGATCACGCCGACGGGCAACATGATCGGCATCAAGCCGCTGTTCCAAGGCACCTCGCTCGCCGACGGCGCCAGCGCCAATTTCGACGTGATCGTCATAGCGTCTGACGGCAAGGTGCTTCCGCAAAGCGGGCTGCATTATCAGCTGCTGCGCATCGACACGCATTATCAGTTCTATAAGAGGAACGGCGTCTGGAATTTCGAGCCGGTCAAGACGACAAAGCGCGTCGCCGACGGCACCATCGACGCCGCGGCCGATAAGCTAGGACGGATTTCGCTGCCGGTGAATTTCGGCCGCTATCGTCTCGATGTCGCCTCCGCCGTGCCCAACGGCCCCGATACGTCGGTGAATTTCGACGCCGGCTGGTATGTCGACGCCAGCGCCGAAACGCCCGACATGCTGCAAGTCGCGCTCGACAAGCCGGAATATCGCGCAGGCGACACCATGGCGGTGGCGATCACCGCGCGCAATGCCGGCCTGGTCACGCTCAATATCATCGGCGACCATCTCCTCGCCACGCAGACCGTGCCGGTCAAGGAAGGCACCTCGCAATTGAAAGTGCCGGTCGGCCGCGACTGGGGCACCGGCGCCTATATCGTCGCCACCTTGCGCCGGCCGCTCGATGCGCCGGCACAGCGCATGCCCGGCCGCGCCATCGGCGTGCAGTGGTTTTCCGTCGACAAGACTGCAAAGACGCTCACAGTCGATCTGAGCGTGCCTGCTTTGCTGCGGCCGAACACGGCGCTGCATGTCCCGATCAAGGTCTCAGGCCTCGCGTCAGGTGAAGAGGCGAGGATCGTGGTCGCCGCGGTCGATGTCGGCATTCTCAATCTGACCAATTACAAGCCGCCGTCGCCGGCCGACTATTATCTCGGTCAGCGCGCGCTGTCGGCCGACATCCGCGATCTCTACGGCAATCTGATTGACGGCATGCAGGGCGCCCGCGGCGAAATCCGCTCAGGCGGCGATGAGAGCGCGCAATTGCACGGCAGCCCGCCGACCGGGCCGCCGGTCGCGCTCTATTCCGGTCTTGTCACACTCGGCAAGGACGGCACGGCCGATGTGGCGTTCGATATTCCAGACTTCGCGGGCACCGTGCGGGTCATGGCGGTAGCGTGGAGCAAGGATAAAGTCGGGCAGGGCACCGCCGATGTCACGGTGCGCGATCCGGTGGTGCTGTCGGCGACATTGCCGCGCTTCCTCTTGCCTGGCGACCGCTCCAATGTGCATCTCGATCTCGACAATGTGGAAGGCCAGCCGGGCGATTACACGATTGCGCTGACCTCGGCCGAGGCGGTGATCGCAGGTGCCGGCGCGACGCAGAAGCTTACCTTGCGCGCCAAGGAGCGCGGCTCCGTCGAGATTCCGATCACGGCGGATAAAGCCGGCAGCGGCGCCGTGAAGATCGCCGTCAGCGGACCCGCGGGCTATGCGCTCGAACGCAACTACACGCTCACGGTGCGTCCGCCCGCGCAAATTCTGGCGCGGCGCACGGTGAAGGATATTGCCAAGGGCGAAAGCGTCACGCTGTCGAACGATATGTTCGCCGATCTGGTGCCCGGCAGCGGCAGCGTGTCAGTCTCGGTCGGCTCGTCGACTGCGCTCGATGCCGCGGGGCTGCTCGCGGCGCTTGACCGCTATCCGTACCGCTGCTCGGAACAGATCACGAGCCGGGCGCTGCCACTCCTTTACATGAGCGATCTCGCGGCGCAGGCCCATGTGGCGCTCGATCCCAATACCGATCAGCGCATCCGCGACACTATTGACGGCTTGCTGACGCGGCAGGGCAGCAACGGCTCGTTCGGCCTGTGGTCTCCGGGTGGCGACGACGTATGGCTCGATTCCTACGTCACCGACTTTCTGACGCGGGCGCGCGAGCACAAATTCGCGGTGCCGGACGACGCCTTCAAGCTCGCGCTCGACCGGCTGCGCAACGCTGCCGCCGATCTCACCGATCCGGGCAAGAACGACGGCACCGATCTCGCTTATGCGCTTTACGTGCTCGCACGCAACGGCTCGGCCCCCATCGGCGACCTGCGCTATCTCGCCGACGCCAAGCTCGATTTGCTGACGACGCCGATTGCGAAAGCGCAGATCGCAGCGGCGCTCGCCATGGTCGGTGATCATGCCCGCGCCGAACGCGTCTATGCGGCAGCGCTGGCGGATATTTCCCCGAAGCCGCAACGGGATGTGGCAAGCCGCGAAGATTATGGTTCGACCTTACGCGACGCCGCAGCGCTGGTGACGCTCGCCTCTGAAGGCGGCGCCTCGAGCGCAACCGTGCAAGGCGCGGTGCAGCGGGTTGAGGCGGCGCGCGCCTATTTGCAACCGACGTCGACGCAGGAAAACGCGTGGCTGCTGCTGGCTGCGAGCGCGATGGCGAAGAATGCCGGCAAAGTCGCGCTCGACGTCAACGGCGAGGCGGTGACGCAGCCGCTTTATCGCACCATTGCGGCCGCCGACCTCAAGAACGCGCTGCGCGTCACCAATAATGGCGACGACCCGGTGAATGCGGTGGTGACGGTGAGCGGCGCGCCGGTCACGGCGGAAGGCGCAGCCGAGAACGGATTTAAGGTCGAGCGGCAGAATTACACGCTCGATGGCGATCCGATCGACGTGACGAAAGTGAAGCAGAACACGCGGTTTGTCGTGGTGCTCAAAATCACCGAGGCGCAGCCGCAATTCGGCCGCGTCATCCTCGCCGATTATCTGCCGGCCGGATACGAGATCGACAATCCGCACCTGGTGTCGTCGGGCGACACCGGCACGCTGCCGTGGTTCACCGATGCCGCCGATCCGGTCTCGACCGAATTCCGCGACGACCGCTTCACAGCAGCCTTCGAGCGCAAAAGCGGCGATCCGGCGGTGTTCAGCGTCGCCTATATCGTGCGCGCCGTCGCGCCGGGCAAATACGTGCGGCCACAGGCAAGCGTCGAGGATATGTACCGCCCGGATCGCTTTGGGCAGACGAGTAGTGAAAGCGTTGAAGTGTCGGCGGGGAAATGAACGAGGCTCAGAACATTCCTTCCGCTCATTCCCGCGAAAGCGGGAATCCCGAGGGAGCCGCCGTCGCCAGGGCGGAAACTGGGTCCCCGCTTTCGCGGGGACGAGCGGTAAGGATTGGTCTCATTGCGGCGTCGCTAGCCTGCCTTTCGCTGTTAGCGGCGTGGTGGATCGCTTCGCTCGGTCCGGCGCCGCTCGGCCAGGGCCTCGAATTCTCCAAGCAAGTTCTGGATCGCAATGGCCATCTGCTGCGCGCCTATGCCACGACGGACGGCCGCTGGCGCTTGCCGGCGAAGGTGAGCGATGTCGATCCGCGCTTCTTCGATGTGCTGTTCGCCTATGAGGACAAGCGGTTCCGCGCGCATCATGGCGTCGATCCGCTTGCGGTGACGCGTGCGGCGTTTCAGTTCGCATCGAGCGGCCGTCTGCGTTCGGGCGCTTCGACGCTGACCATGCAGGTGGCGCGGTTGGTCGAGGGACGGCACCCGCGCGATCTGGCGGGAAAGCTTAAGCAAATGGTGCGCGCCATCGAGATGGAGCGCGCCTTGAGCAAGGATCAGATTCTGACGCTCTATCTCGATCTGGCGCCCTATGGCGGCAATATCGAGGGCATCCGCGCCGCTTCGCTGGTTTATCTCGGCAAGGAGCCGCGGTGGCTGACGCTTGCCGAAGCGGCCCTCCTTGTCGCCTTGCCGCAATCGCCCGAGCCGCGGCGCCCCGACCGTGCGCCCGATTTAGCGCGCGCGGCGCGCGACCGCGTGCTCGACCGTTTCGCGGCCACCGGAAAAGTGCCGGCCGACGAGATCGCGCTCGCCAAGTCCGAACCGGTGCCGACGGCGCGTCACGCCATGCCGATGCTGGCGCCGCATGCGAGCGACCAGGCGGTCGCGCAGGATCCATCACGGCGTGAATTCCGGCTGACAATCGATGCCGCGATCCAGAACAATCTCGAACAGCTGGCGCGCGAACGTGAGCGCACGCTGACCGCGTCACTTGGACCGAACGTCTCGCTCGCCATTTTCGCCGTCGACAATGCGACCGGCCAGGTGCTGGCACATGTCGGCTCGCCGTCTTATTTCGACGCGCGCCGCTCCGGCCAAGTAGACATGACGCAGGCGCTGCGCTCGCCGGGCTCGACGTTGAAGCCTTTTATCTATGGCTTGGGCTTCGAGGACGGCTTCATCCATCCTGAGACGCTGATCGAGGATCGCCCGGTAAGCTACGGCGCTTACGCGCCAAAAGACTTCGATTTCGGCTTCAAGGGTACTTTGAGCGTGCGCGAGGCGCTGCAATTCTCGCTCAACGTGCCGGCCGTCGCCGTGCTCGATCGGGTCGGTCCGGCGCGGCTCGCGGCGCGGCTGACGCAGGCCGGCGCAACGCTGGCACTGCCGGACGGACAAGCGCCCGGCCTTGCGCTCGGCCTCGGCGGCGTCGGCATCAAACTCGCCGATCTGGTGCAGCTCTATTCCGGAATTGCACGGCAGGGCTTGGCGGTGCCTTTGAGTGAGCGCCTCAATGTGAACGCGGACCCGAGCGGCCCGCAAGCGCGGCGGCTGATGGAGCCAGTCGCGGCCTGGTATGTCGGCGACGTGCTGCTCGGCTCGCCGCCACCGGAAAACGGTGTCGCCGGCCGCATCGTCTTCAAAACCGGCACCAGCTACGGCTATCGCGACGCGTGGTCGGTCGGCTTCGACGGCAAGCGCACGATCGGCGTCTGGGTCGGCCGGCCCGACGGTGCGCCGGTGCCGGGCCTCGTCGGGAGATCGGTAGCCGCGCCGATCCTGTTCGACGCCTTCGCCCGCATCGGCGGCGCGAACGCGCCGTTGCCGCATCCGCCCGCAGGCGTCGTGTTCGCATCGAATGCCAAACTGCCGCCGCCGCTGCGACACTTTCAGCCGGGCCGCCTTGCCGGTGCGACCGCCCAGCCGCCGCTGCGCATCATGTTTCCGCCCGACGGCGCGCGCCTCGATCTGACGAAGACCGACGGCAAACCCGATCCGGTGGCGCTGAAAGTGACCGGCGCGGTGGCGCCGCTCACCGTCCTTGTCAACGGCGTCCCAGTCTCGGGCGAGGGCAACGCCCGTGGCAGTAGCGCGCTGTTCTTTAATCCTGGCCCCGGCTTTTCGCGCATTACCGTGATGGATGCTTCGGGCACAGCCGCCAGCGTTGTCGTGCGGGTGGACGACGCCGCTTCAATGACTTCGGTGCAGCCGGCGTTTGGCGCGATCATACAAAAGCTGCAGTGATCTCAGCGGCTTCGGTTCCTTTGTGGAAGGCGCGCATACGGCTGTCGCCGCCGCCATGATCCGTGCTAAGATTGCCGCCACACCAATGCGTTGTCGGCGGAGTCAAAGTAGTGAGTACCACGCTCATCGAGCCTCTTAAGCGAAGAGAGCTTGCCGTCAGAATTTGGAAATATTCGTACCGGCGCGTCCTCTTCCCGCTCTGCGTCCTCGCCCCGCTGGCGTATTTCTTTCCCAAGATTGCGATCGTCTACGCGGTTTGCGGCGCCTATGACGTCAGCCGGAATTCGGGATTCAGCCTCTCGACGTTGCGGCGCTATTTCATCGGCAACGGTGTCCCGACCTGGCTCTTGTCGCCCTTCAACTCGCTCCTCGATCTGCTGTCGCTGCCTTACACAAACAAGGGTGTTTATCGCCTGGAAGATCTGCCGCCCGCCTATCAGGACGAGGTGACGCGCCTCATTCAGGCCGCCAAAGATGCCAATCTGGTTGCCCAGTTGGAAGAGGCGGCGAAGCAACATCCGCGCACGATGATTTTCTTCCGCTGGTACGGTGTCGATAAGCAGACGTTCTTGAATATCCCGGCGTTTCAGCAACCGTGGAAGTATATCCAGACCATCGGCGTTTCCGTTTTCAACAAGAAGGTCTCGACCTCGGAGCATTTCGGCTTCCTGCGGGCATCACTGCGGATTTTGTACAATCTCAACGACATCAACGATAACTCCGCCTATATCGTCGTCGGCGACAAAACCAACTACTGGCGCAACAATAAGCTTTTCATATTCGATGATACGCTCCTGCATCAGTCGGTTAACGACACCGATCAGACGCGTTATTGCCTGTTCGTCGACATGGTTCGCCCGACGCCGTTTCCAGCCGTCATGCGCGGCGTCATTTCCGGTGTCCGCATGCTCACGCAGAGCTTCAAATTCGTCTATTACCAGAACTGGAAGCTTATCGAGCGTTAGTGGTACAAGACGCATGCCCATCAAGCGCCTGATGAACTAGGCGTGGTTACACCGGAACGGCATGAGTACGACGAGCAGCGCGGCGTCGCGGTCGACACGGCCCCCAAAGAGTTTTGCGGCGCTGTTTGATTACGCCGCGGCTTCGAACCGGCGCGCCGCGGCTGTCCTGATCGTGGTTGCGCTCCTCGCCTTCCTGCCCGGATTTTTCCAGATTCCTCCGGTCGATCGCGACGAGGCCTATTTTGCGCAAGCCACCAAGCAAATGATCGAGACCGGCGATTACGTCGACATTCGCTATCAGGACGACGTGCGCTACCGGAAGCCAGTCGGCATTTATTGGCTGCAGGCCGCGGTGGTGAACGCCGCGACCGCGCTCGGATTTCCCGGCGCCCGGACCACGATTTGGCTCTACCGCGTGCCGTCGCTCTTAGGCGCCATCGGTGCGGTGCTTGCGACTTTCTGGTGCGCCCTTGCATTCGTCAGTCGGCGCGGCGCGCTTCTTGCCGGCTTAATGATGACGGTCTGTACCATCCTCGGCGCCGAGGCCCGGCTCGCCAAGACCGACGCCGTGCTGCTTTTGACGGTGGTTCTTGCCATGACCGTGCTGGCGCGGGTCTATCTTGCGCGGTACCGCAACGGCTCGAACCAGCAGCCGGGATGGGGATTGCTCGCGACATTCTGGACGGCGCTAGCCGTCAGCATTCTCGTCAAGGGACCGCTTATTCTGATGGTTGTCGGCCTCGCCGCGGCGACGCTGTCCGTCCTCGACCGGTCGGCGCGCTGGCTGTTGGCGTTGCGTCCGCTTCCCGGCTTACTGTGGCTTCTGCTCATCGTGTTGCCGTGGTTCATCGCGATCTATCTGCGCGTCGGCAGCGAGTTCCTGGTTGCTTCGGTCGGCGAGGACATGTTCGCCAAGGTCGCCAATGCGAAAGAGGCGCACGGCGCGCCGCCTGGATTCTATGTGGTATTGTTCTTCGCGACGTTCTTTCCCGCTTCAATTCTTGCAGGACTCGCGGCGCCTGCGGTCTGGGCGGTGCGCAAGGAGCCGGCGGCGAAGTTCCTGTTGGCCTGGGTCGTGCCGTCGTGGATCGTGTTCGAATTGGTCATGACTAAGCTGCCGCATTATGTGCTGCCGCTTTACCCGGCGATCGCCATACTCACTGCGGGCGCAGTGGAGACGAAAGTGCTGTCGCGTCGAGTTTGGCTGGTGCGCGGCATTATCTGGTGGTTTCTGGTGCCCGGCATCGTCAGCGTGCTGGCGATCATCGGCGCGGTGATGATCGGCCACGGACTGGCGCTCCTCGCCTGGCCGTTTTTCGCCGGCGCGATCGTGTGCGGCCTGTTTGCCTGGCGGCTGTACGACGAAGACCACGGCGGCGCCGAGCGCGCTTTCCTGCGCGCCGCCACGGCCGCAGTGCTGATGGCGTTCGGCGTTTACGGCGTGGTGGTGCCGTCGCTCGCTCCGGGCTTCCCTGCCGTGGCGCTCGCGCAAGTCTTGAAGGACGCCGACTGCGATCATCCGCTCGCCGCCAGCGCCGGCTATGAGGAGCCGAGCCTCGTGTTTCTCGCCGGCACGGCGACGCGGTTCACCGACGCCGAAGGTGCGGCCGACTTCATGCGGCAGGGCAGCTGCCGCTTTGCCTTTGTCGACGCCAAGCAGGAACGCGCCTTCGCCTTGCGCGCGGAGGCGATAGGCTTGCGTTACACGCGCGCCCCGCGCATCGACGGTTTCAATATCAGCGTCGGCAAGCCGCTGACCATTGCGGTTTTTCAAACGGCGAGCGCGCCGTGAGCTTTGGCGATCCGGAATTGATCACGAATAATGTTGGTCAGGCGTTGCTTCGTAATGCCGCGAAGAATCTCGAAGGCTGGACGCTTGCGGTAGCGACGCCGCCTCCGGCCGGCATGTTGCGGCCACACATACCAGCCGTCGCCGCCTCGATCGCCACGCTCGTGGTCGTGGTGATATCGATGTTCGTCCTCGACACCGCGGCGAGCGATTGGGCGAACCACGAACCGATCTGGTTTCGCGACGCGTTCGAGAAGATTACGGATTTCGGTTTGTCCGGCTGGCTTCTTATCCCGTTTGGCGGCGCGGTGCTGGGTCTCGCCGCCGTGATCTCGCCGGCTCTGTCGCAAATGTCCCGAGGCGTCCTCACCGCGCTCGCCGCCCGTTTCGGCTTTCTCTTTCTGGCGATCGGCGTGCCGGGGCTTTTTGTCACCATCGTCAAGCGCCTGATCGGACGGGCGCGTCCCTATCTCGGCGTCTTCGACCATGCGTTCGACTACCGGCCGTTCATCTGGCGCTCCGAATACGCCGCCATGCCGTCGGGCCATGCGACGACCGCCGTCGCTGCCGCGATCGCGATCGGCGCGATTTGGCCGCGCACGCGCCCGGTGATGTGGATCTATGCGATCGCCGTCATGCTCAGCCGCGTCTTCGTGCTCGCGCATCATCCAAGCGACGTTATTGCCGGCGCGCTGGTCGGCGCCGCGGGCGCGTTCCTCTTGCGCCGCTGGTTCGCGGCGCGCCGTCTGGTGTTCTGTGTGCGGGATTTGCGCGCCTATCCAGGCCCCTCGATGCGCCGGATCAAAGCCGCGCTCCACGAGGCGTTCTCCGGCCGGCATCCTAACTATATGAATTCGATAAATATTCAGGCGGATTGAACCGGGGCAAGATGCGCTTTAGAAGCTTGCTCCATGCCTGAAAACAATCATGTCCGAAAATAACAGTCCCGCCATATCGGTCGTCGTGCCGGTGCGCAACGAGGCCGGCAATGTCGGCCCGCTGGTCGCCGAGATTGCGGCCGCGCTCGCCGGACGCGCGTTCGAGATCGTCTATGTCAATGACGGCTCGACCGACGGCACCGAACAGGAACTTCTGGGCTTGATGGTGGAGCGCCCGTGGCTCCGCCAAATCAAGCACGCGCAGTCCTGCGGCCAGTCGGCTGCCGTCCGCACCGGCGTCACTATGGCGCGCGCGCCAATCGTGGCGACGATCGACGGCGACGGCGAGAACGATCCGGCCTTCATTCCAAAGCTGATTGCCGTGCTCGAGGAGGGGGCGCCGCACATCGGCCTCGTCGCCGGTCAGCGCATCGGCCGCAAGGCCAGCGGATTTAAGAAATTGCAATCGCGCATTGCGAACGCGGTGCGCGGCGCGGTGCTTACGGATGGCACCCGCGACACCGGCTGCGGACTGAAAGCGTTCCGGCGCGATGTGTTTCTGTCGCTACCCTATTTCGACGCGCTGCATCGCTTTTTGCCGGCGCTGGTCCGCCGCGAAGGTTTTGACATCGGCTATGTCGACGTGGTCGACCGCCCGCGCCATTCCGGCGTATCCAATTACGGTTTTTTCGACCGGCTCTGGGTCGGCATTCTCGACCTCGCCGGCGTCTGGTGGCTCATTCGGCGCAAGAAGCGCATTCCGCAATCGAAGGAGATAACCCTTGCTCGTTGATCTATCGCACGCGGTCGGCGCTTATCTGTCGGACGTTTTCGTCACCCGGCTCGATTGGTGGGTGCTACTCGGTTTCATCGCGCAGTTGCTGTTCACCGCGCGCTTTGTCGTGCAATGGATCGCATCCGAGCGCGCCGGTCGCAGCGTTATCCCGATGGCATTCTGGATTTTCTCGATCTTGGGCGGCGCGCTGCTCTTGGTCTACGCACTCTATCGCAAGGACGCGGTGTTCATCGCCGGGCAGGCGTTCTCGTTCTTCGTTTATGCGCGCAATCTCTATTTTGTGCTGCGCGATCGCAAAACTTCAGCATCAGCCGCGTAGCTTGGTTTTTAGGATGGGCTGCGCAAGTGCTCAACCTATCCTTACGCATTTGCCGCCGCTGCCGCCGCTGCCATCACTGCGAACCCCCGCTCAAGATCGGCGCAAAGATCCTCCACGGCCTCAAGCCCGATATGGAAACGCACTGTCGGCCCGCCCGGCGCCCATTTCGTTGCGGTGCGCACCGGCGAACAATCGAACGGAATGGCGAGGCTTTCATAGCCGCCCCAAGAGGCGCCAATGCCGAACAGCTCAAGCTCGTCGAGAAGGGCGTAGACCGCTTTCTGCGACACCGGTTTAAGCACCATGCTGAAGAGTCCGGACGCGCCCGAAAAATCGCGTTTCCAGATCGCATGTCCGGGATGGCTCGGCAGAGCAGGGTGCAGCATGCGCAAAACTTCCGGCCGAGCTTCGAGCCAACGCGCGATTGCGACGCCGGATTTGAAATGCCGTTCAAGGCGCACGTCGAGCGTCCGCAGTCCACGCAGCCCGAGATAGACGTCGTCCGGCCCTTCGCACACGCCATGGAGGCGAACACTGGTCTTCAGCGCCGCGACCGTTGCCGCATTGGCCGAGACGGTGCCGAGCATGACGTCGGAATGGCCCCCGATATATTTGGTGCCAGCCTGGATTGCGAGATCGACGCCGTGGTCGAGCGGGCGGAAATAAAGCGGCGTCGCCCAAGTATTATCCATCAAGACCAGCGCCCCTTTGTCATGCGCGATCTTGGCGATGGCGGCGGTGTCCTGCATCTCGAAGCTCAGCGAGCCCGGGGATTCGAGATAGACCAGCCGCGTGTTCGGCTTGAATAGCTCGGCGATGGGCCCACCGATCAGCGGATCGAAATAGGTCGTGGTGACGCCGAGCCGCTTGAGCACTTGCTCGCAGAAATTCCGCGTCGGCTGATAGGCGCTGTCGGTGACCAGGATATGGTCGCCTGAATGCACCACCGCGAGCAGCGCCGAGGAGATCGCGGCGAGCCCCGACGGCAAGAGCGTCACGCCGGCGCAAAGCGGTCCTTCGAGCTCGGCCAGCGCGGATTCCAGCGCCTCGGTGGTCGGCGTGCCGCGCCGGCCATATTGGTAGTGCCCGCGGCGCGCGACAAAATCCTCGGCGCTCGGATAAAGCACCGTCGAGGCGTGATAGACGGGCGGATTGACGAAGCCGTGGTAAGAGGCCGGATCGCGCCCGGCGGTCACGACCTTGGTGGCGGCGCGACGCGAGTTTTGACCATCGCTCTTCTTTTTCATGCTGGGATGTCTCAGGTCTCGCTAATGCATTGCCGGCGCACGTTTTGACTGCCGTCGCGGGCGGCCCCGCAAAGCAGGGATGTGCGCCTTTCGTTCGCGCCACTACCTTCGGCAACAAAGGCTTTTCGTCAACCCCTTGACCTTGCAGCGCGATCGTTCTCAGATGCGCCCACTTGCCTGTCATTTTGCTGGTCTATCGGCTTTTGTCGTTCGGATCGGTCGCCTGGATCACACTCGCTTTATGCGCGCCCCGCGGCTGGGGCATTAGCGCGCGCCTCATGCAGAAAGGCCTAAAGTCATGAGTAAAGTCATGAAACGTGTCGCTACGGCACTCGCCTTCGCCCTGATTCTCGCTTTCGGCACCCAAGCGGCGTCCGCGCAGGCGACGCTCAAGGCGGTGCAAGACCGCGGCCAGCTCGTGTGCGGCGCGAACGGCACGCTGGCCGGCTTCGGCCGGCCCGACCCGCAAGGCAACTGGGTGGGCTTTGACGTCGATTTCTGCCGCGCTATCGCCGCGGCGATTTTCAATGACCCGACCAAGGTCAAATTCGTGCCTTTGACCGCGGCCAACCGTATCACCTCGCTACAGTCGGGCGAGATCGACGTGTTGTCGCGCAACACCACCTGGACGATGTCGCGCGATACTTCGCTCGGCATCGATTTTGCCGCCGTCAATTATTACGACGGACAGGGCTTCATGGTGCGCAAGGCGCTGAAGGTGAATTCGGCGCTGGAATTGAACGACGCTTCGGTTTGCGTGCAGCAGGGCACGACGACGGAGCTCAATCTCGCCGACTATTTCCGCGCCAACAACATGACGCTCAAGTCCGTGACCTTCGCCACGGCGGATGAAGCCGTGAAGGCCTATGACACCGCCCGCTGCGATTCCTACACCACGGATTCCTCCGGCCTCTACGGCGAACGGCTGCGGCTCACCGATCCGTCCTCAAACATCGTGCTGCCGGAAATCATCTCCAAAGAGCCGCTGAGTCCCGCGGTCCGCCAGGGCGACGACGCCTGGGAAGACATTGTGCGCTGGACGCATTACGCC
The DNA here is from genome assembly GCA_035642635.1 of Xanthobacteraceae bacterium. Classification (GTDB taxonomy): domain Bacteria; phylum Pseudomonadota; class Alphaproteobacteria; order Rhizobiales; family Xanthobacteraceae; genus BOG-931. Next base: position 4,056 of record DASQRX010000096.1, on the reverse strand, counting down.
ATGGTCAATGCCGAGGAACTCGGCGTGACGCAGAAGAATGTCGATGACATGATGAAGTCGGACAATCCCGATATCCGCCGCTTACTCGGCGTCGAGGGCAAGTTCGGCTCGGGCATGGGGCTCACCGACGATTGGGCCGTCCGCATCGTCAAAGCCGTCGGCAATTACGGCGAAAGTTTCGAGGCCAATGTCGGCCAGGGCTCGCCGTTGAAAATTGCCCGCGGCCTGAACGCGCTATGGACCAAGGGCGGCCTGCAATACGGCATTCCGATCCGCTGAGCGCCGCGCCCGCCGGCCGTTGCTGTTAAGGGTCCGCGCGTGACGGCCTGCGGGCCTATCGATAGGCCGGCTGATGGCTGAGATCGCAAAAGCGAGCGCAAGACCGCGCCGCGCCCGGTGGCTTGACGCACGGCAGCTTGGCAGCATCGCTACTCAATTGGCGCTCCTCGCCGTCGTCGGCGGGTTGTTTTATGCCGCTGCGGTCAATGCCGCGCGCAATCTCGCGGCGGCGCATATCGCATCCGGCTTCGGCTTCTGGAACAATACCGCGGGCTTCGACATCAGCCAGACGCTGATCGCTTATTCGTCAAGCACGTCAACGTTCGGCCGCGCCTTCTGGGTCGGCCTGCTCAACACGCTTCTGGTGGCGAGCATCGCCATCGTGTTCGCGACCGTGCTCGGCTTCACTATCGGCATCGCGCGGCTGTCGCGCAATTGGCTGGTGTCGCATTTGGCCGGCGGCTATGTCGAATTGATCCGCAACGTGCCGCTCTTGCTGCAACTCCTGTTCTGGTACAACGCCGTGCTCAAGTCGCTGCCCGAATTGCACGGCAGCATGACGCTTCCCGGCGGCGGATTCTTCAACAATCGCGGTCTGTTTTTGCCGCGGCCGCAATTCGGTGAAAGCTTCCGTTTCGCCCTTATCGTATTTCTACTCGGCCTGATCGCGACGCTTGTTCTCGGCCTGTGGGCGCGCCGTCGCCAAGATCGAACCGGCGAGCGGTTTCAGATCCGCTGGATTGCGCTTGGTCTCATCGTGGTAGTGCCGGCTCTGGTATTTGCTGCGTCCGGCTCGCCGCTATCGTTCAGCTTCCCAAATCTCGGTCGCTTCAACGTGCAGGGCGGCGTTGAAATTCTCCCGGAATTCGCCGCGCTGTTGTTCGCGCTCTCCATCTATACGGCAGCCTTCATTGCCGAAGTGGTGCGCGCCGGCTTGCTCGCGGTGCCGCAGGGCCAGACCGAAGCGGCGCAGGCGCTCGGCCTGCCGCCCGGCGCGACGCTGCGCCGGATCGTGATCCCGCAGGCGATGCGCGTCATCGTGCCGCCGCTAACCAGCCAATATCTCAATTTGATCAAGAATTCCTCGCTCGCGGTTGCCATCGGCTATCCCGATCTGGTTCAGGTCTTCACCGGCAGTGTCCTCTTCATCACCGGGCAGGCCGTTGAAATCGTCGCCGTCACCATGGCGGTCTATCTCGCCATCAGCCTTTGCACATCGCTGCTGATGAATTGGTATGGGCACGCCGTTGGCATTGTGGAGCGCTAGGCGATGGTGACGGGTGCCGGCAAAACCTATTTGCGCAGTAAGCCGGCCGAACGGCTGCCGCCGCCGTCGACGCGAAGCGGGATCGTCGGCTGGTTGCGGGCGAACCTGTTCTCCTCGCCGGTCAATATCGCCTTAACGGTGATTTGCGTTGCATTCCTCGTCTGGGTGATCCCGCTATTGCTGCGGTTCTTTTTATTCGATGCGATCTGGTCGGCGAGCAATCGTGAGGCTTGCCTCGCTTCGCCGGAAAACCCGGATCCCGGCGCCTGCTGGGCCTATATCCGGGTGTGGTTCTCCTATTTCGTCTATGGCTTCTATCCGCAAGGCGAACGCTGGCGCGTCGATCTGTTCTTTGCGGCGCTGGCCTTCGGCATCGCTTGGCTGGCCTGGCTGTCGGCGCCGCGCCGCGGCCTCGCCGCCCTCTATTTCTTTGTCGCGCTGCCGATCCTGTCTTTTATCCTGCTCAACGGCGCCCCGCTCCTCGGCCTGGTCAGCGTGCCGACCTCGCTGTGGGGCGGCATCCTGGTGACCATTGTGGTTGCGACGGTCGGCATCGCGGTGTCCTTGCCGCTCGGCATTCTGTTGGCGCTGGGGCGGCGCTCCGACAAACCGGCGGTAAAACTCCTTTCGATCACATTCATCGAGTTCGTCCGCGGCGTGCCGCTCATCACCGTGCTGTTCATGGCAAGCGTCATGCTGCCGCTATTCGTTCCCGAGCGTTTCGCGCCGGATAAATTGGTGCGGGCGCTGATCGGGGTCGCGATGTTCGCTACGGCCTATATGGCGGAAGTCGTGCGCGGCGGGCTTGCCGCGGTGCCGCGCGGCCAACACGAGGCGGCGCAAGCGCTCGGGCTGACGTTCTGGCGCATGATGGGGCTCGTCATTCTGCCGCAGGCGCTGCGGGTGACGCTGCCGAATATCGTCAATACGTTCATCGGGCTGTTCAAGGATACGTCGCTGGTGTTCGTCGTCGGCATTTTCGACTTCTTGCACACCATCGAGGCGGCGCGCGTCGATCCGCATTGGGCGACGCCAAATACCAGCGTCACCGGCTACGCCTTCGCCGCGGCCTTCTATTTTGTCTGCTGCTATGGCATGTCGCGTTACGCCCGCAACGTCGAAGCGCGGCTCGCCCGCGCGCATCGGCGCTGAAGGGTTTTTGCCGCGAAAGAGATTTGATGGACAAAAGCCCCGACCAGCGCACCGACCAGACCATGGCAGACCCGGCCGGCTCCGAGCTCGCCGTCGAGGTCATCGGCCTGCACAAATGGTATGGCGAGTTTCACGCCTTGCGCGACATCAACGTGACCGTGGCGCGCGGCGAACGCATCGTCATTTGCGGCCCGTCGGGGGGAGGGAAGTCGACGCTGCTCCGCTGCATCAACCGGCTGGAAGACTGGCAGCGCGGCCGCATCGTCGTCGACGGAATTGAGCTCACCGACGATCCCAAACAGATCCTCGCCGTGCGCCGCGACGTCGGCATGGTATTTCAGCAATTCAATCTGTTTCCGCATCTCACCGTGCTGGAGAACTGCACGCTGGCGCCGATCCGGGTGCGCCACATGGCGAAAAAGGGCGCCGAGGAACTGGCGATGCGGTTCCTGACGCGGGTGAAAATTCCCGAGCAGGCACAGAAATATCCGGGCCGATTGTCCGGCGGCCAGCAGCAGCGCGTCGCCATCGCGCGCGCTTTGTGCATGAACCCGAAGATCATGCTGTTTGACGAGCCGACCTCGGCGCTCGATCCGGAAATGGTCAAGGAGGTGCTCGATACGATGGTCGGGCTGGCGAATGACGGGATCACCATGCTCGTGGTGTCGCACGAAATGGGCTTTGCCCGGCAGGTCGCCGACCGCATCATCTTCATGGACGACGGACAGATCGTGGAGATCGACGAGCCCAAGGACTTCTTCGATCATCCGCAGCACGAACGCGCGAAACTGTTCCTGCAGCAGGTGTTGCGCTAGCGCGGGCAGCGGCGACTACTTCGACTTTGCTGCGCGATCGTTACGAAAAAAGCGGGTGCGAGATTACAAAGCTGTAATCTTACTCGTGATTTTGAAAATCACCCAACCTGAAAAAAGCTTAACTTGTTTTGTTGCTGGGCGAGCCCATTATTCGCCGCAACGGTTCGCATCTTTCGGACTTCGGAGGATCATATGTTAAAGCCGGTCATCGCTGCGGCGGCGCTTCTTGCCATCGCGGGCTCGGGTTTCGTCTACGCACAACAAGGTTTCGGCGGTCGGGGATTCGGCGATCGCGACGGCCGCGGTTTCGACGCCGACGCTCAGCGCACCGAGTTCCGCCATCGGCTGAGCGCTGTGGATGTTGCCGCATTCACCGACGCGCGGATCGCCGCGATGAAGGCCGGCCTCGAGCTCACGCCGGATCAGGCGAAGAACTGGCCGGCCTTCGAGCAGGCCGTGCGTGACATGGCGCAGTTGCGCATCGACCGCATCAAAGCGCGCGAAGCAGCGGACCAACAGCAATCCCAGCAGCAGCCATCCCAG
>DASQRX010000095.1:0-43451 GCA_035642635.1 Xanthobacteraceae bacterium | reverse complement strand
TCGATTGGCAGGAGCGCCTCGGCTTCGTGTCGCGCAATCCGCGCTGGGCCATCGCACACAAATTTCCGGCCGAGAAAGCGACGACGGTTGTCAGAAATATCGAGATCCAGATCGGACGCACCGGCTTCCTGACGCCTGTCGCCAAGCTCGAGCCGGTGACGGTCGGCGGCGTCGTGGTGCAGAACGCAACCCTGCACAATGCCGAAGAGATCGCGCGCTTGGACGTGCGCAAAGGCGACACGGTGACGATCCAGCGCGCCGGCGACGTCATCCCACAAGTGCTCGACGTTGTGCTGGACAAGAGACCACGCAAGTCGGAGCCATTCAAGTTTCCCTTGAAATGTCCGTGTCCGCTGCACACCGACGTGGTGCGTGAGATCATCGCCGGCGGCGCCGAGGGTGCGCGCGTGCATTGCACCGGCGAATTCGCCTGCCCGTATCAAACCATCGAACACCTCAAGCATTTCGTGTCGCGCCGCGCTTTCGATATCGACGGGCTCGGCGAGAAGCAGATCGAGCTGTTCTACGAAAACGAATGGGTCAAGGAGCCGGCCGATATTTTCACGCTGGAAGAACGCAACAAGAAGATCAAACTCGAAGACGTCGAAGGCTTCGGCGAGACGTCGGTGCGCAACCTGTTCGGCGCCATCGCGGCGCGGCGCGCGATTTCGCTCGAGCGTTTCATCTATTCGCTCGGCATCCGGCATGTCGGCGAGACCACGGCGGTGGCGCTGGCGCGCGGCTATGGCACTTGGAAAGCCTTCCATGACGCCTGTCTCAAACTCGCCAAAGGCGACGAAGAGACCAAAGAAGAGATGGATGCACTCGATCAGATCGGCGATACGGTGATCGAGAGCCTGCATGATTATTTCGGCGAGGCGCACAACCGCAAGCGCATCGAACGGCTCGCCGCACAGGTGAAGATTCTCAACGCCGAAAGGCCGCGCAGCGATTCGCCTATCGCCGGCAAGACCGTGGTCTTCACGGGTACGCTGGAAAAGATGACACGAGACGAGGCCAAAGCCTCCGCCGAACGGCTCGGCGCCAAAGTATCGGGATCGGTGTCGAAGAAGACCGATTATGTGGTGGGCGGACCGGGCGCCGGATCTAAGCTCGCCGACGCCAAAAAGCTCGGCGTCGCCGTCCTCACCGAGGACGAATGGGCGAAGCTCATTCGCTAGCTCGCGAGCGGCACCGTTGCGGCGATCAGCCATGGCCGCGTTTGCGCATCGAGGAGCGGTGCGATCTCGCGGCGAACGCGCGCGTGATAGGCATCGAGCCAGGCGATTTCCTCTGGCGTCAGCAGGGCCGGATCGACGAGGCGCGCGTCGATCGGCACGAGCGTCAGCGTCTCGAAGGCGTTGAGCGGGCGTTCGGCGCCGGCCACGGGCTTGGCTTCAGTGACAAGAATGAGATTCTCGATGCGGATGCCGTAAACATCGGTGCGGTAATAACCCGGCTCGTTCGACAGGATCATGCCGCGCTTGAGCGGCGCGCTGCCAAGCTTTGAAATTCGCGCCGGCCCTTCGTGCACCGAGAGATAGCTGCCGACGCCGTGGCCGGTGCCGTGGTCGAAATCGAGCCCGTCGCGCCAGAGGAATTGCCGCGCCAAGGTGTCGAGTTGTGCACCAGACGTGCCGTCCGGGAAAATCGCGCGGGCAATCGCGATGTGGCCTTTGAGCACCAGCGTGAAATTCTTGCGCATATCGGCACTCGGCGCGCCGACCGCCAAGGTGCGCGTGATATCGGTGGTGCCGTCCTCGTATTGGCCGCCGGAATCGACCAGAAACAATTCACCCGGATTGATGCGCCGGTTGCTCCGTCGGCTCACCCGGTAATGCACGATGGCGCCATCCGGCCCGGCGCCGGCGATGGTCGGGAACGAGACGTCCTTCAGCGCGCCAGTGTCGCGGCGAAAGCTTTCCAAAGCTTCGACCGCATCGATTTCGGTCAAGATCCCGCGCGGCGCTTCGCCATCGAACCAGGCGAGGAAGCGCGTCACCGCCGCCCCGTCGCGCAATTGGGCCGCCTTGGCGCCGGCGATTTCGACCGCGTTCTTGACCGCCTTCATCGGCGTGATCGGATCGCCGCCGCGGATCACTTTGCCGCCATTGTCGATGACAAGTCGCGCGATGGCTTCGGGGCAGTTGCCGGGATCGAGCCGCACCGCGCGCCGCGCTTCGCCGAGCGCCGCGAGGTCGCGTTCGAAATCGTCATTGGCCCGCACGTCGGCCAGTTCTTCGAGACGATGGCGGACATCGTTGCCGAGCTTGCGGAGATCGACATAAAGCGCGGGCTGTCCCGCTTTCGGCACGATGGCGGAGGCGAGCACGACCGGCGTGTGCGGCACATCGCTGCCCCGGACGTTGAACAGCCATGATACGGACTGCGGGTCGGAGACGACCAGCGCATCGGCCGTGGTCTTTTGCAGATCGGCGCAGACGCGATTGAGTTTTGCCGTGGCTTCTTCGCCGGCATAGCGCAAGTCATGCAGCACGACCGCGCCTTGCGGCGGTGCCGGCCGGTCGGCCCAGCCGGTGTCGATCGGATTGTCGGCTGTGGCGAAAAGGCTCGCTTTCGCGGCTTCGCAGGCTTTGGCGAACCGCTCGGCGCCGTCGACCGTATGCAGCCACGGCGAATAACCGAGCTTGGCGCCGAGAGGCAGATTCTCCTCGATCCATTGCGCCGGCGGATGCTCGACCAGATGCTCCACCTTGAAGGCCGATGCATCCACCTCGTCGCGCACCTGCACCAAGTAACGGCCATCGACGAAAATCACCGCGCGATCAGCGAGCACGATGGCAAGGCCGGCCGAGCCGGTGAAACCCGTGAGCCAAGAAAGCCGCTCGGCGCAAGGCGGCACATATTCGTTCTGGTAGCGGTCGGCGCGCGGCACGATGAAACCATCGAGGCCGCGCCGCTTGAGCTCCACCCGCAGCGCTGCGAGCCGCGGCGCGGTTGCGCTGCGCCCGCCGCGATCCTCGAACGATTGGAAATGAGCTTCGAACATAGCGGTAACTTATGGACAGTGGCGGTGGCGGGCAATGACGGAACGACGTGTTCCGCGGCGCAGCACCAAAGTCGTCCAGCCGTCGAGCTCAATCCGGCGTTCGAGCGCTAAAGGCCGATAGGCCGAAAGCGCGGCATTGGCCTGCGAAGTCAATAGGCCGGACAGCACGATGCGGCCGCCGGGCGCAAGGATTTTGCGCAGCGGCGCAGCGAGGTGCTGCAGCGGCTTGAGCAGAATATTGGCGAAGATGAGATCGTAGGGCGCGCGGGCATGGATCGCCGCCGCCGTGACGCCGTTCGCATACCTGAACGCGATGAAGTTACCGGCGCGGTTGTGCCACGCATTGTCCTTGGCGACGCGCACGGAACTGACGTCGATGTCGGTAGCCAGAATACTTTGTCGCGAGGCGCGCGCGGCGGCGATGGCGAGAACGCCGGTGCCGGTGCCGACATCGAGAATCCGCGGCGGAGCGCCGCTGCGCATTTTACAGATGCGATCGAGCGCGAGCAGGCAGCCCCGCGTCGTGCCGTGATGGCCGGTGCCGAAAGCAAGCGCCGCTTCGATTTCGATGCCGATGCGGTTCCCCGCCACGCAGCCGCGATCGTGCGCGCCGTGAACGACGAAGCGGCCGGCCGCGACCGGCTTCAATCCGGCAAGACTCGCGCCGACCCAATCCTTGGCGGCGATCCTCTCGAAACGCAGCGCCTCGCCTGCCTCCGACCCGCCTGCGACTGCCGCCAACTCGCGCACGGACGCTTCGTTAGGCGAAGCGCGAAAATGGATCGCCACGCGCCAATGGCCCTGCCCGATATCCCCGAGACTGACGGCAACATCGTCGGCGGCAAAACTCTCGGCGAACAGGTCGGCGATCCGCCGCGCCGATTGTGCATCCGTTACGAGCATTGCCAGCGAGGTCTCTGATCCCTTGGGACCTGCAGAATCCATTGAAAGGTCGATGCTTTTCAAAATTATGCGCACAATTCACAAGGCTGCTTACACGCGCCCCTATTCCCACCGGCAATAAATATATTCACATCGTCATCAACAGTTTGTTCGTGGCTTTTCCCTAGCAACTTCCGCAATAGTTCCACAGCATTGCGGCAGCGACCAGCCGTTTTGCCTACGGATCGGGCGCGGCGCCGCATTGCCCCGGTGCCCTTTCGATGTGCCGTACGGTGTTCATAATGCGCGTTCATCATGCAATGCCCGGGAGAAATACAATGAATGGAAAAGACGCAAGGATCAAACTCGCGGCCGCGATGCTCGGCATCGCCGTGAGTTTCGCAAGCTTCGCAACCGGCGCCCAGGCGCAAGCGGCGCCCGATTATGCCGCATTGCTTGCCGCGCCGGACCGCAGCGAGAATGACCGGCAAGCCGACAAGCGCCGCGACCCGTTGCCGTTTCTGCAATTCGCGGCACCTATGCCCGGCATGAAAGTGCTCGATATGGGCGCCGGCGGCGGCTACTCGACCGAACTGATGGCGCGCACCGTGGCGCCGAACGGCACGGTCTACGGACAAAATCCCGCCGACGCCAGCGACAAGATAAAGGACGCATTCCAAGCGCGCCTGGCGACGCCCGGAATGAAGAACGCCCAAGCCGACGCGCGGCCGTTCGACGATCCGGCGCCACCCGGCACCAACGATCTCGATATGATCACGTTCTTGTTCTTCTATCACGACACGACCTACATGAATGTCGATCGCGCCGCGATGAACAAAGCCATGTTCGCGGCGCTCAAGCCCGGCGGCTATCTGGTGATCGCCGATCACGCCGCGCTGCCGGGCCAAGGCACCACGGTCGGCAAGACGCTGCACCGCATCGAAGAGAACACGGAACGCCAGGAAATCGAGGCGGCCGGCTTCAAATTCGTCGGCGAAGGCAATTTCTGGCGCAACGACGCCGACACGCACGATTATCCGAGCTACAAGAAAGACGTGCCGATCGACAATTTCGTGCTGAAATTCCAGAAGCCGATGTGAGCCGCCATTCCGGGGCGCGGGCTTTAGAGCATGATCCCGAAAAGTGGAAAAAGATCATGCTCTATAAGAAATCCTGCCCGCGAGCCCGGAATGACTGAGACCTACTGCAGCTGATCCTTCACTGCCTCGAGGCCGGCATTCACGCAATCGGCGTCGACGCCCGGCGAGCCCGAGGCGCCGACGCCGCCGACGACCTCATCGCCGACTTTGATCGGCTGGCCGCCCGGAATTGCAATCACGTTCGGCAGCGTCACCTGCTGGTGGGCAACCGAATTGGGGTCTTGTAGCTTCTTGGCGTAGTCCGCCGTCGGCTGCCTGAACGTCATCGCCGTATAGGCCTTGCGCCGCGCATTCTCCATCGTATGCGGCGCGGCGTTGTCGCCGCGCATCTCGACGATGGTCTCGCCGTCGCGATCGACCACGACGGCGGAGACCGCATAGGTCTTGGCGGCGCAGGCGGCGACGGTGGCTTCGGCGAGGGTTTTGGCGACGCTCAGCGGCAAGTCCCTGTGCATGATCAGCGCCGCGCCGGCAGGCGTGGCGGAAGCGGCGATCAAGCTTGAAATAGCGGCAAGGCCTAAGAAACGAACGACCGGCATGGGTGTGATCCTTTCGATGAAAAAACGCGCCCGGTGTGGAGAACAGCGGGCGCGCAAAGCTATTCCATTTTTGACAGCGGCACTGCGACGACGCGCCGACGCTCGCTCAACAGGGCGTGATTACCACTGCCGGTAAACCGGCTGGCCATAATAGGGCTGCGGCTGCGCGTAATAGCCCTGCCCGTAATAGCCTTGGCCATAATAGGGTTGCGGCTGCGGCGGGAAACCACGCTGCACATAGGCCGGCCTGGCATAGGCGGGTTGGCCGTAACTCTGTTGTCCATAAGCCGGCTGACCGTAAGGCTGCGCGGCCTGCTGGCTGCCATCCGGCGCGATCGACGTCGGCTGCTGCGACGCCGAGGACACAGTTTCGTTCATCGGCAAGCGCGAACGCGCCACCGGGCCATTGTCGCCGTTCGGCGTGCGGCCGGCGATGACCACTTTGGTGTTGCCCATGCCTTGCGCCTTCACCAGGTCGAATAGCGTCGCGGCATGATCCGGCGACAGCCTGATGCAGCCGTGCGACACCGGCAGGCCGAGATGCTTCACATCGAAGAAGCCATGGATGGCGTGGCCTTGCAGATCGATGAAGATCGTGTGCGGCATCGGCGCATTGTCCCACTCCTGCGAGAAGTGGTCGGCGTCCATGCGGTTGGGCTTGAAGTTGCCGCTCGGCGTGTCATAGCCCGGCCGTCCGGTCGACACCGGCCAGTCGTAGCGCCGCGCGCCGTCGACATCGACCGTCATGTGCTGGGTCGACTTGTCGATATTGATGAGGATGTCGGCCCGCGCGGCCGAGGCGAAGGAGAGCGGCAAAGTAAGCGGCAAGACGAGAGTCGCGGCAAAGAGCGTGGCGGACAAGCGAGACCGGACGATTGTGGCGGAACGCATGTGAATACCCTGTGACACGTCGCGCAGTAATGCAGTCGCCCAGTGATTGGAAAGTTTCGGCTTCTATTTGGTTCAAATCAAGACTGCGGGCAATCACGTTTCGGCGAAATAGTGAATGGATTGGGACGGGATTCGAGGAAAACTGCCAGCCCCGATCACTTCTGCGCCGCGTCCCCGGCACGACAACGCATTGTCGCGGCGCGACCTATGTCAATAAAACAGTCGCGAGACTGCCAACACTGAGGCAGACTTCCCCATTGATTGCTCGTTCACCCTGTAGCGATCAATGGGGACTTGGCGCTGCCTGCAGCGCTGTCTCTCCGGCTAATCACCCGTGCGTCCAAACCCCTCCCGCACCAATCGCACGATCGCCGATCCAGCGCCGACAGAAACTCCGACCGATCGCGCGGCGAAAACGGCTTCGGCCCGCCGGTGATCTCGCCCGCGCTGCGCAGCGAGTCCATCAAGTTGCGCGTCGCCAGCGTCATGCCGATGGAGTCCTGAGTGAACGGGTCGCCGTTCGGCGCGATCACCTCGGCGCCCGCCTTCACGCAGCGGCTGGCGAGCGGCACGTCAGCCGTGATGACAATGTCGCCACGCTTCGCGCGCTCGGCGATCCAGTTATCGGCTTCATCCATGCCTAAACCTACGACGACGCGCTCGATCAGCGGATCGCGCGGCACGGCGATGGGACTGTTGCTGACGACATAGACTTTGAGAGCGACGCCTTTGAGGGCGTTCCGTTCGGCGACGCGATACACTTCCTGTTTTACAGGGCATGCGTCGGCGTCAACGTAGATCGCGACGGGTGTCGGCGCGGGCGGAGAACTCAAACTCTCTCCACAAAGCTATCCACCACGCGCTTCTCACCCGCCCGGTCGAACTGGATCGTCAGCTTGTTGCCGTCGATGGCGGTGACGTTGCCGTTGCCGAATTTCTGGTGGAAGACGCGGTCGCCGAGCGTGAACATGGAAACGGTGCCGGTCGATTTCGCCACGAGCTCCCCTTCGATGGTGAGCGGCATGCGGCGGGCTGTGCCGCCCTGATCGCGCGCGCGCCATGGCGACGGTGACGGGCTGTCGTCGTCGAGGCCGTCGCGGTTGCCTTCTCGATCTCTGTGCACGTCGTAGCGCGCGCCGCTTTCGGAAAAACCGCCGGCTTTTTTCGCTTGCGCCCGCTGCCAGCCGGGCGTGCCGTAATTGGAGCCGAAGGCGGTGGTTGAGTCGAAGCGCGAGGCGCCGTAGCCGCCATAACCGCCGAAGCCGCCTTGCGATTCCGTCACCTCGACATTGGCTTCCGGCAATTCGTCGAGGAAGCGCGAGGGAATGTTGGTCTGCCACAGGCCGTGCATGCGCCGGTTGGTGGCGAAATAGATCTTGGCCCGTTTGCGCGCGCGCGTAAGACCCACATGGGCGAGCCGGCGTTCCTCTTCGAGGCCGGCGCGGCCCTGGTCGTCGAGAGTCCGCTGATGCGGAAACAGGCCTTCCTCCCAGCCGGGCAGGAACACGGTGTCGAATTCGAGCCCCTTGGCCGAATGCAAGGTCATGACATTGACGGCGTCGGCCTCGGCGCCCTTCTCGTTGTCCATCACCAGCGAGATGTGCTCGAGGAAGCCTTGCAGGTTCTCGAACTCCTCCATGGAGCGCAACAGCTCTTTGAGGTTTTCGAGCCGGCCGGCGGCGTCGGCGGAGCGGTCCTTCTGCCACATCTCGGTGTAGCCGGACTCGTCGAGGATGATTTCGGCGAGTTCGTTGTGCGGCAGGAGATCGCGCTGCTTCCTCCAGCGATCGAAGGATTCAAGGACCAGGCGCAGCGCGCCGCGCGGTTTAGGCTTGAGCTCGTCGGTCTCGATCACGGCGCGGGCGGCTTCGGTGAGCGGCACGCGGCGCTTGCGCGCATGATCGTGCAGAAGCTGCACGGTGGCGTCGCCCAGCCCGCGCTTGGGCACATTGACGATGCGCTCGAAAGCCAGATCGTCGGCGGGCGAATTGACCACGCGCAGATAAGCGAGCGCATCCCGGATTTCGGCGCGCTCATAGAACCGCGGACCGCCGATGACCCGATAGGGCAAGCCGAGCGTGACGAAACGATCTTCGAATTCGCGCATCTGGAACGAGGCGCGGACTAAAATCGCGATCTGGTTGAGCGTGTGGCCGCCGCGCTGCAACTGCTCGATCTCTTCGCCGACAGTGCGGGCTTCTTCCTCACTGTCCCAGGAGCCGGTGACGGTGACCTTCTCACCCAGCACGTCGTCGGTGCGCAGCGTCTTGCCGAGCCGGCCTTCATTGTGGGCGATGATGTGGGAAGCGGCGGCGAGGATGTGGCCGGTCGAGCGGTAATTGCGCTCGAGGCGAATGACCGTGGCGCCGGGGAAATCGTGCTCGAAGCGTAGGATGTTGTCGACCTCGGCGCCGCGCCAGCCATAAATCGACTGATCGTCGTCGCCGACGCAGCAGATGTTTTTGGGCTGAACCTCAGCGGCGTCATTCCGGGGCGCGCCCTCAGGCGCGAACCCGGAATCCATAGTCCCGGCGGCGGTGGTTATGGATTCCGGGTTCGCCGCTTCGCGGCGCCCCGGAATGACGGCCGGCGTAGCGCTTGTCCTTTGCGCCAACAGCCGCAGCCAGAGATATTGCGCCACGTTGGTGTCTTGATATTCGTCGACCAGGATGAATTTGAAACGGCCCTGATATTGCCCCAGCACGTCGGGGTGCTCGCGGAACAGCCGGATGTTTTCGAGAAGCAGATCGCCGAAATCGGCGGCGTTGAGTATCTTCAAGCGCTCCTGAAACGCCTTGTAGAGTCTGAGCCCCTTGCCGTTGGCGAACACGGCGGCTTCGCCCGACGGCACCTGTTCGGGCGTCAGGCCGCGGTTCTTCCAGCCGTCGATCAGCATCGCCAGCACGCGCGCCGGCCAGCGCTTCTCGTCGATGCCTTCGGCCTCCAGGAGTTGCTTCAGCAACCGGATCTGGTCGTCGACGTCGAGAATGGTGAAGTCACTTTTGAGCCCGACCAGTTCGGCGTGGCGGCGCAGGATTTTCACGCCGATGGAGTGGAAGGTGCCGAGCCAGGGCATGCCCTCGACCACGCCGCCGACAATTTCGCCGACGCGGTGCTTCATCTCGCGCGCCGCCTTGTTGGTGAAGGTGACGGCCAGGATCTCGCCGGGCCAGGCGCGGCCGAGGCTGAGAATGTGGGCGATGCGCACGGTGAGCACACGGGTCTTGCCGGTGCCGGCGCCGGCCAGCACCAGGACCGGACCGTCGAGCGTCTCGACCGCGAGCCGCTGTTCCGGATTGAGGCCGGCGAGATAAGGCGCGCCGGCGCCCGCTTGCGCGCGCGCGGCAATGCCGCCGCGCACCAGTTGCGGCACTGCTGCAGGTTCCAGATTGCGCTTTAGAGGGTCAGCCAAAGCTCTCTCAGCCACCGATTCACAGTGATTCTCACTTTTGATTCTCTGCGCCCAAGATGGCACTTGGGAGCGGCTTTTACGAGGCTTCGGCGATTTATCCCCCCGGCATGGCAATGCGCCGGCCGGCGGCCTCCGGGATCGGCAACGCGGCGTGCGCCGATCTCATGCGCGCAAGTCGCGCGGCAACCTCCCGTGGGAATGCGGCGGTCTTCTGCCCCGCCATGTCGACATGCAGCGCCATATTCTCCGACGTGGCCGACAGCCAGCCCTCCTGGGCGTGGAACAGCTGCTCGAAATAATGCAGCCGCTTGGCGTCGAAGCCGAGCAACTGAAACGTGACCCGGACCAGGTCGCCGGCATGCAGCTCGCGCAGATAGCGGACATGGACCTCGGCGGTGAAGCAGGAATGCCGGCTCTTCTCGACATAATCCTGGCCGCAGCCAAGCAGCTCATAGGCCTCGTCGACGGCGCGGTCGAACAGCACATTGTAATAGGCCACGTTGAGATGGCCGTTGTAGTCGATCCAGCCCGCTTCGACCCGCATCGGCGAGGACACAAACGGCGCAAAGAACGCGGGTTCGAGATCAAGGCGGTCGAGCATCGGGAGAATGTGGCGGATTCGGTACGCGGTGCGCAAGGGTTTGTGCAGGCCGGCCGTGCTAATTTGGTGCGCTGATTAGCGCTAAGTTTTCATTAATCGAATGCCCACCATTTTGCCTGAGAGGAATTCGAACTCAAGGACGACCCGAAGGGTCGCCGCCCATAGCGCGTGCACGCGCGTAAACGCGCGATCGGGCGGCGCGCTTCGCGCATCCTTGACTTCAAATTTCTCTCAGGCACCGTTTGGGCATGCAATCAATGAAAGAATCCGCCTCAGGTCGGCCTCGCATACAACTGAGACAGGACACCATCTTGCCGGCCGGACTTGATTTATCGCCGTGGCACCGCCAGTTTGGCGCCAGCAAGCCCGCCTGATAGACGCGGCGAACAAAGGAAATGCTCCGGCAATGGCAGTCCTTGAAGCCACCAAACGGACCACGCAGGAACGTAAAGCAGCGGACAATGTGATCGCAACGCTCGCGGCACGTTACGGCAACCGGCTCGTCACCTCGCAGGCGGTGCGCGACCAGCACGGCAATACGACGACGTGGATCGAAAATCAGCCGCCGGACGCGGTGGTGTTTCCGCAGGCCACCGAAGAAGTTCAGGACATCGTACGGCTCTGCGCCGCCGAACGCGTGCCGGTGGTCGCGTTCGGCACCGGCACCTCGCTCGAGGGCCAAGTCAACGCACCGCATGGCGGCATCTGCCTCGACTTTCGCGACATGAACCGCGTGCTCGCGGTCCATGCCGAAGATCTCGATTGCGTCATCGAGCCCGGCATTACGCGGAAGCAGCTCAACGAGTATTTGCGCGACCAGGGCGTGTTCTTCCCGATCGATCCCGGCGCCGACGCCTCGCTTGGCGGCATGGCGGCGACGCGCTGTTCTGGCACTAATGCGGTGCGCTACGGCACCATGAAGGACAATGTGCTGGCGCTCAAAGTCGTGCTCGCCAACGGCGAAGTGATGTCGACCGCGCGCCGGGCCAAGAAATCATCCGCGGGCTATGACCTCACCCGCCTGATGGTCGGCTCCGAGGGCACACTCGGCGTGATCACCGAATTGACGCTGCGGCTGTCCGGCATTCCGGAAGCGATCTCATCGGGCATCTGCCCCTTCCCTTCGGTCGAAGCGGCGTGCAACGCCACGATCCTCACCATCCAATCCGGCATCCCGGTGGCGCGCATCGAATTGCTCGATGCGCTGCAGGTGCGGGCCTGCAATCAATACTCCAATCTCACGCTGCCGGAGACGCCGATGCTGTTTCTGGAATTCCATGGCAGCGAGGCAAGCGTCGCCGAACAGTCGGAGCGTTTCGGCGAGATCGCGCGCGAGCTCGGCGGCGGCCCGTTCGATTGGGCGACGCGGGCCGAGGATCGCTCGCGCTTGTGGCAGGCGCGCCATGACGCTTATTGGGCGGTGCGGCGTCTGCGTCCCGGCGGCACCGCGCTCGCCAGCGACGTGTGCGTGCCGATCTCCCGGCTCGCCGAATGCGTGACCGAAACCCAGCGCGACGTCGAAGCGACCGGCCTGCTCGCCCCGGTCCTGGGCCATGTCGGCGACGGTAATTTCCATCTGTCGCTGGTCGTGGATCTCACCGACACCGACGAGGTGAACCGCGCCAAGGCGTTCCTGGAACGGCTGGTCGATCGCGCGCTCGCCATGGACGGCACGTGTACCGGCGAGCATGGCGTCGGTCAGGGCAAGATGAAATATCTTCCGGCCGAACACGGCGAGCCGGCGCTTGCCGCGATGCGCGCCATCAAGCGCGCACTCGATCCGCTCGATATCTTGAATCCGGGAAAGATCTTCCAGCTTTAGGCTTGATCCGATTCAATCGGGCCGGATCAAGGCGTTTTACTCCGGCCGCAACATGGGCGCGGCGCCGGTCGGCACCAGCATCATTTCGCGCGGCGTCGGATTGCTCGCCGCACTGCCGATCGGATCAGCGGTCGCGCCGCCGACATGACCGACGCACTTCGCCTGATAGTGGTCGAGAACGAACAGACGTATCGCTGAGGACAGATTGCCGTGCTGGCGTTCCGAATCGATGGACGCCACCAAATCCGACAATGTTGCATGCCGGGCAATCGCAATGTCTTTGAGCGCCTTCCAGAATGCATCCTCAAGACTGATACTGGTCTTGTGGCCCGCGATGACGATCGAGCGCTTTACGACAGGCGATTTCATTCCAGGTCTCCCGTTTCGATCCGGTGTTGGTCGAGGCTTGTCCAGGCTTTGTCGCTTCGAGCCCGCTCCAGGTTCGCTTCGACCTTGGAACGCCCGAAGGTGGCCCGCCGCGCCGCGGCTTCCTGTTCGGCGATGCGCCGTTTGGCCCGTTTCCGCTCGGTACGAAGGTTGATGACAGGCCCCAGTTGACGCGCCATGGGTGGAACTCAAATGATCTGATGGTATCCAGATACGCCAAAAACCAATCCGGGCCAGGCCAGGCCAAATTCGTCTCAAATGTAAATACGCCGAACCCCTGTCACTGGATCACGCCAGTGCACATGACCCGCGTTAGCTAAAACCATAAGAGTTTGGCTATCTGGCTTCGCAATCAATGGTGGAAGATGGAGTTCGGCAGCAAACGACCGCTGCGATCACTTCTTCCTGAAGCGGTCCAGGCGCACCACTTCGCCGCCAGTGCCCCCGCCTGTGCCGCTGTCGGGACGCGGAGCCGGATCGGCCGGCTTTGTCGCGGAAGGCGCCGGCTGCGCATCGATCTTGCTCGTCTCCGCGGGCAAGGCGGGAGCCACCGGCTTTTCAATGGACTGCTCCATCGTCGTCCGCTCGCCGGCCGCCGCCGCCGCTTCCAGCGTTTCGAACTGAAAGCCGAATTGCACCGCCGGATCGTAGAACGCGGTCACCGCCTCGAACGGCACCGCCAGACGCTCGGCGACCCCGCCAAACGACAGCCCGACCTCGAAGGCGTCGTCGACATGCAGATCCCAGAATTGATGCTGCAGGATAATGGTCATGGTTTCCGGATATTGCGCGCGCATGCGGTCGGACAGTCGCACGCCCGGAGCCGTGGTGTTGAAGGTGATTTTGAAATGATGCTCGCCCGGCAGGCCTTTTTTGGCGACGTCCGCCAGCACCGTGCGCACCACTCCGCGCAGCGCCGCCTGCGCCAGGACGTCATAGCGAATGTGATCGGTGGCCATATCAGGAATCAGGGCACAGTTATCAGTAGTCCGAAAGATAGGGCAGAATCACAGCCGTACAAACGGTTTCTGTCGTCTGATCACTGATCCCTGATTCTTGGAAAGTGGAGGCTTCTGTTGCCAGGTGCCTCCGAACCCCGCCTAACGGAGCTTAACCCGTTAGGACTTTAAGTCGGTATTTCAAACCGCATTACGCGGCTTGAGCAACCGGAGCATAGTTGTCATTGGCAACTATGAGATAGGCCCGATAACGGCGGAACCATTCCGAGCAAAAGCACGCCTTTTACGCCCTCGTCGATCCTATTTCGACCCCGTAATGGTGGAGTCGCCGGGTACTGCCCCCGGGTCCGAAAGGTTTATTACGACGGCCATTTATCGCCATATCCGGCTTGCGCCGGCAGGAAGGAATATAAGCGCAAAAGGTTGCCGAAAAAAGAGCGCCGTAAAGGCGGCCAGCGCGACCCTCCTTTCGCATCGCCAAGCTGCGCAAAACCGTCTGGCTGGAACGGCCGGCTGGCGCTAAGGAAAATTCATGACGTCCTCATCGCCTGCCCCTGCCGGGAACGATCCACAAACCGCCAACTCCGCACCAGCCGCCGATCCCGCCCCGGACTCCACCGCGCCGGTGCCGAGCCTTGCCGATCTTTTCATCGCCTTTGCCAAGATATCACTGTCCGGCTTCGGCGGTGTGCTCGCCTGGGCGCGGCGGATCATGGTCGAAGAACGCAAGTGGATGACGCCCGAGCAATTCAACGAGGTTTATGCGCTTTGCTCTTTCCTGCCGGGCGGCAATATCATCAATTTCTCGGTGATCTTCGGCGGCCGTTTCCGCGGACCGCTCGGCAGCGCCGCAGCACTCGCGGGACTGCTCGGTCCGCCGATCATTCTGATCCTTATCATCGGCGCCATTTATGCGCATTACGGCGACCTGCCGGGATTGCGCCGGGCATTGACCGCCGTCGCCTCGGCCGCGGCGGGCTTGATGATGGCGACGGTCGCCAAAATGGCGCAGCCGCTGTTTCACAACCGCGCCATTGTCGGTCCGCTGATCGCGGTGGCGACATTCGTTGCCATCGCCATTATGCATTGATGCATTGGCCGCATGCATTGATGCATTGGCCGCTGCCGCTGGTGCTTTTGGTGATCGTGCCGATGAGCATCGCTTACGCCTGGACCAAAGCATGAAGACCGACGGCGGCATACTTCTGACGCTGGCGGTCTTCTTCGCGACGACGTCGCTGTTCGCGATCGGCGGCGCCAATTCCGCGGTGCCGGAAATGCACCGCTATGCCGTCGACGTGCAGCATTGGCTGAGCGACCGCCAATTCAGCGAAGCCTTCGCGCTGGCGCAGATCACGCCCGGGCCGAACGTCATCATCGTCACGCTGATCGGCTATCACGTCGCCGGCGTCGCCGGCGGGCTCATAACGACGCTGGCGATGTGCGGCCCGACTTGCGTGTTCGCTTATTTCGTCGGCCGCGCCTCCGACCGCTTCAAGGGCGCCGCCTGGCACGGCGCGCTGAGCCGCGGCCTCATTCCGGTCACGCTGGGCCTCCTGGCCTCGAGCGCCACGGTGATCGCGACGACGAGCGATTATAGCTGGCTCGCCATGGCGATCACGGCCGGCACCGCGATCGCCGCCTTTTTTGTGCGCGTGCACCCGCTTTGGGCCTTTGCCGTCGCCGCGTCCTCGGCTTTGCCGGACTGGTTTAACGCTCCACAGGCGCGCGCTTACAGACTTGGTTTTTGGCCTTGCCGGCGCTTCGATTGCCCCTCATTTAACGCTAAGCTTATGGCTGCGACTCAGCCGGATTTGTCGAAAAGCCGATGCGCCAATATCTCGACTTGATGGAACGTGTGCTCACCGAGGGCGTCGAAAAGCCCGACCGCACCGGCGTGGGCACAAAATCGATCTTCGGCCATCAGCTGCGCTTCGATCTGCAGCGCGGCTTTCCGCTCGTCACCACCAAAAAGCTGCATGTCAAATCCATCATCTATGAGCTGCTCTGGTTCCTGCGCGGCGACACCAATGTCAAATATCTCAACGACCATGGCGTCACCATCTGGAACGAATGGGCCGACGAGAACGGCGATCTCGGCCCGGTCTACGGCCGGCAATGGCGCGCCTGGCCTAAGCTCGACGGCGGAGCGATCGACCAGATCGCTAATGTCGTCAGCGAAATCCGCCGCAATCCCAATTCGCGCCGGTTGATCGTGACCGCCTGGAACCCGGTGGAGATTGAAGGCATGGCGTTGCCGCCGTGTCATTGCCTGTTTCAGTTCCAGGTCGCAGACGGCGCGCTCTCGTGCCAGCTCTACCAGCGCTCGGCCGATGTGTTTCTCGGCGTGCCGTTCAACATTGCCTCCTATGCGCTGCTGACAATCGCGGTCGCGCAGGTCACCGGACTGAAGCCCGGAACATTCATCCATAGCTTCGGCGACGCGCATCTTTATCTCAATCATCTCGAGCAAGCGCGGCTGCAACTGGCGCGGCAACCGCGGCCGCTGCCGGTGCTGCGGATGAATCCGCAAGCCAAGGATCTGTTCGCGCTGCGCTACGAGGATTTTGCGCTCGAAGGCTACGACCCGCATCCGCATATCAAAGCGGCGGTTGCGGTGTGAGCATAGACGTCGTCCTTCTCGCCGCAATTGCCGAGAACGGCGTCATCGGCCGCGCTAATACTTTGCCGTGGCGGCTCAAGTCGGATATGCAGCATTTCCGCGCCGCCACGATGGGCAAGCCGGTGGTGATGGGCCGCAAGACCTATCAGTCGATCGGCAAGCCGTTGACGAGCCGCACCACGATCGTCGTCAGCCGCGATCCCAAATTCGCTGCACCCGGCGTTTTGGTCGCGCCGAGCTTGACGGCAGCGCTCGCAGCCGCACGCGGCGATGCGCTGCGGCGCGGTTGCGGCGCAATCATCATTGCTGGCGGGGGCGACATTTATGCGCAAGCCCTGCCCGTGGCGACGCAGCTGTCTATCACCGAGGTTCACAAACGCGTTCAAGGCGACGCGCAATTTCCGGCCATCGACCCCAAATTGTGGCGCGAAATCGCCCGCACCGAGCACTCGCCCGCCGCCGACGACGAGGTTTCATTCGCCTTGGTGACTTATGAGCGCATTAACGCCGCTCAGATGAACCAAACCGGCGTGGCATAACTGCGCGTTGTAAGGGGCTTTGCCCTACCCTATAACCCCCGACAAATATGCCGGCGCCGGGCCGGCATTCAGGGAGTGCAATAATGCCGTGGAACCAATCCGGCGGCGGCCCTTGGGGCTCGGGATCGCGGGGACCCTGGGGCTCGGGCCCGCAACAGCCGGGCGGCCCGAAGCCGCCCGATCTCGAGGAATTTTTGCGCCGCGGCCAGGACAAGCTGCGCGACTGGATGCCGGGCAATCTCGGCGGCCGCGGCATTGCGCTGATCGCGCTGGCGGCCGTCGCGCTGTGGGGTTTCTCCGGCTTCTTCCGCGTCGAACCCGACGAAGTCGGCGTCGTGCTCCGCTTCGGGCAATTCATCCGCGAGGTGCAGCCCGGCCTCAATTATCACCTGCCCTATCCGATCGAGACCGCGCTCACCCCGAAAGCGCTTCGCGTCAACAAGATCGACATCGGCTTTGATATGCACCGCGGCGCGACCATGCGCGACGTGCCGGAAGAAAGCCTGATGCTGACCGGCGACGAGAACATCGTCGACGTCGATTTCTCCGTGCTGTGGAAGGTCAAGCCCGACCGGGTCGGCGACTATCTCTTCAACGTGCAAAACCCGGAAGCCACCGTGAAGGCGGTCGCCGAGAGTGCGATGCGCCAAGTGATCGGACGCTCGAACATCCAGGCCATCCTCACCGGCGCCCGGCAAACCATCGAAACGGCGGTGCAAGAAGGGATGCAGAAGACGCTCGACGATTACGGCGCCGGCATCGTCGTGCAACAGGTCCAATTGCAGAAGGTCGATCCGCCGGCCCAAGTGCTCGACGCCTTCCGCGACGTGCAGGCAGCGCGCTCCGACCTCGAGCGCGCGCAGAACGAAGCCCAGACCTACGCCAATCGGGTCGTGCCGGAGGCGCGCGGCCGTGCCGCCAAGATCACCCAGGACGCCGAAGCCTATCGCGAACAGACCGTCGCCGAGGCTACCGGTCAAGCCTCGCGCTTCTCGCAGATCTATGCACAATACAAGAAAGCGCCCGACCTGACCCGTCAGCGCATGTATCTGGAGACCATGGAGCGCGTCCTCGGTTCCACCGACAAGACCATTATCGATACCGGCCAGTCCGGGCTCGGCGTCGTGCCCTATCTGCCGCTCGGCGGTCTGCCGCCGGAACGGCCGGCGCAGCAGCAACAGCCGGGAGGCAATCAATGAAGCCGAGCATCGTCGGCATCGCGATTGCCGTCTTGCTGCTGATTGCCGTTGTCGTCGGCTACAGCACCTTCTTCACCGTGTATCAGACCAGGCAAGCCCTGGTGGTGCGCCTCGGCCAGCCCGTGCGCGTGATCACCGAGCCCGGGCTTAATGCAAAGATCCCGTTCATCGACACCGTCATCTATATCGACAAGCGCATTCTCAACATCGAATCGCCGGCGCAGGAAGTGATCGCCTCGAGCCAGGACAAAACCAGTGCTGGCGTGGCGCAGGCCGGTGAGCGGCTCGTGGTCGACGCCTTTGCGCGCTACCGCATCACCGATCCGCTCAAATTCTATCAGACCGTCGGCCCTGACGGCGCCAGCACCCAGCTTGCAATTCTGCTCAATTCGGCGCTGCGGCGCGTGCTCGGCGCGGCGACGCTCGCCGACGCGGTGCGCAACAGACGCGAAGACCTGATGGCGCAAATGCGCGACCAGCTCGATCGCGACGCCCAGCCGTTCGGCATTCACATCGTCGACGTGCGCATCCGCCGCGTCGACCTGCCGGAACAGAACAGCCAAGCGGTCTATCAGCGCATGCAGACCGAACGGCAACGCGAAGCGGCGGAGTTCCGCGCCCAGGGTTCGCAGAAGAGCCAGGAAATACGCGCCAGGGCCGATCGCGATGTGACCGTGCTGCTCGCGGAAGCAAATTCCCAGTCCGAGCAGACCCGCGGCCAAGGCGACGCCGAGCGCAACCGAATCTTTGCCGAAGCCTATGGCCAGGATCCGGGTTTCTTTGCCTTCTATCGCTCCATGCAGGCCTACGAAAAGAGCATGACGCATGGCGATACGCGTCTGGTGCTGCGGCCGGATTCGGATTTCTTCCGCTATTTCGGCGATCCTTCGGGCGGCAAGCCTCCGGCTGACGGCGCCGCTGTCCTGACCGCGCCGGCGCGATCAAGCGGCGCGACCAAATAGAAGCTAAGGCGCGCAACAGGCCCGGCTGATGACGGACTTCCTCGCCGCACTTGGCCTGTTCTTTGCGATCGAAGGCATTTTTCTTGCGGCATTGCCGGGCGGCACCAAGCGCGCCATGGCAAGCGTCATGAAAATGCCGGATGGCGCGCTGCGCATCGCCGGCATCGTTTCGGCAGCCGTCGGCGTGCTCATCGTCTGGCTGATACGCGGGTAACCAAAGCCTGTTCCGCCGATCCCTGTTTCACTGATCAATGGGCCGCTTTTCCGCCCCAATCCGGCCGCTAATTATCAGCTTGACCGGCTATGGCCTTGCGTCCCGGACAGGACGGGGGCACCTTTCCGGCACGCCTTTCCCCGACGAGTCGAATACACCGGTCGAATGCTAGGAGCGCCGACGTCCATGACGTCCAATTCTCATAACAAGTTTCACGGCAAGTCGCATAAAAAGTCTCGCGGACTATCTCGCCTCATGAACCGCCTCACGGCTCGCTATTTTTCAGTTCGCCGCGTCTCGCAAGCGATGCCGTGCGGCCTGGCGATCGCCGCGATTGCGGCGGCGATCGTCCTCCTGCCGGCGCGGCCGGCGCCCGCGGCCTCGCGCGGCCCCGACAACATCGCCGATGTCGCCGAGCAAGTCATCGACGCGGTGGTCAATGTCTCGACGTCGCAAAAAGTCGATGCCCATGTCGAAAACCTGCCTGACGTGCCGCCCGGCTCGCCAATGGAGGAGTTCTTCGACCAGTTCTTCAAAAACCACCGCGGCGGTCCGGGTGACGGGCCAGACCAGGTGCCGCACCGCGTGACCTCGCTCGGCTCCGGCTTCATCATCGATCCGTCGGGTCTTGTCGTGACCAACAATCACGTCATCGCCGATGCCGACGAAATCAATGTCATTCTCAACGACGGCACCAAGCTGACGGCGCAACTGGTCGGCAAGGATTCCAAAGCCGATCTCGCGCTGTTGCGCGTGCACGCCAGTCAGCCGCTCAAGGCGGTGAAGTTCGGCGATTCCGACAAGCTGCGGCTCGGCGAATGGGTGATCGCGATCGGCAACCCATTCAGCCTCGGCGGCACGGTGACGGCGGGTATCGTTTCGGCGCGCAACCGCGACATCAATTCGGGTCCTTACGACAATTACATTCAGACCGACGCCGCCATCAATCGCGGCAATTCCGGCGGACCGTTGTTTAACCTCGACGGCGAAGTCATCGGCATCAACACCGCGATCATCTCGCCATCCGGCGGCTCGATCGGCATCGGCTTCGCCGTGCCGTCCGACACCGCGATGCCCGTCCTCGATCAGCTTCGCCAATATGGCGAGACACGGCGCGGCTGGCTTGGCGTGCGCATTCAGCAGGTGACGGACGACATCGCCGATAGTCTCAACATCAAGCCGCCGCGCGGGGCGCTCGTGGCCGGCATCGACGATAAGGGCCCGGCCAAGCCCGCCGGCATCGAGCCGGGCGACGTGGTCGTCAAATTCGACGGCCACGACGTCAAGGAAATGCACGATTTGCCGCGCATCGTTGCCGACACGGCGGTCGGCAAGATTGTCGACGTCATCATCATCCGCAAGGGCAAGGAAGAAACCCACAAGGTCACGATCGGCCGGCTCGAAGATGGCGAGAAGGTCGCCGTGGCCGACGCCGGCAAGAGTGCCGCACCGGCGCAAAAATCGGTGGTGCAGAAGACGCTGGGCCTTGAGCTGTCGAGCCTCTCCGACGATGTGCGCAAGCAGTTCAAGATCGGCAGCACTATCAAAGGCGTGGTCGTCACCGGCGTCGATCCGAGCGTGGCGATGTCCGATCCGGACAAGCGACTGACGCCCGGCGACGTCATCGTCGAAGTACAATATCAGGCCGTCGGCACGCCGACCGACCTGCAGAAGCGCGTCGACGATCTGAAATCGCAAGGCAAGAAGATCGCCGTGCTGCTGGTGTCCAATCCGGACGGCGAGACGCGGTTTGTCGCGTTGAATTTGCAGTAGCGACTCAACGCGTAACTGCCACCGAGGCAGATTTCCCCATTGATTGCTCGGCCGCATGCTGAGCGAGAGGAATTCGAAGTCAAGGATGCGCGAAAGCGCACCGCCCGATCGCGCGTTTACGCGCGTGGACGCGCTATTGGGCGGCGGCCGCCATGCGGCCGCTCTTGAGTTCGAATTCCTCTCGCTCATAATGGTAGGCGTGCAATCAATGGAGACATGACGCTGAGGCAGCGCTGTCTCCGATCCGACTGACCTAGAGCTTATTCGCCTTCAGCAAATTCCTCCCGCCGATACCCCTGCACATAAAGCAGCGCCGTGAGGTCGCCGTGATCGATGCGCGCCGCGGCGGCTTCCTTGACCGCCGGCTTGGCGTGATACGCGACACCGAGGCCAGCCGCCGTGATTATCGGGATATCGTTGGCGCCGTCGCCGACGGCGAGCGTGTCTTGCCGCGCCAGACCGAGACGCCCACGCAGCGCATTCAAGGTGCGAAGCTTCGCTTCGCGGCCGAGCACCGGATCGGCGACTGCGCCGGTGAGATTTCCGGCGGCATCCACCAAGAGCGTGTTGGCTTGATCCTCGTCGAAGCCGATCATCGCGGCAATTTTTGACGTGAACGCCGTGAATCCGCCGGAGACAAGACAGCTATAGGCGCCGTTCGCCCGCATGGTGGCAACCAGCGTGGGGCCGCCCGGCGTCAGCCGAATGCGTTCGGCGATCACTTGGTCGATCACCGCAGCAGGCAGACCCTTGAGCAGCGCGACGCGCTCGCGCAGCGCCGGCTCGAAGGCGATCTCGCCGCGCATCGCACGCTCGGTGATCGCCGCCACGCGATCCTTGAAACCTGCATAATCGGCAAGCTCGTCGATACATTCCTGGCCGATCATGGTGGAATCCATGTCGGCCAGAAACAGTTTCTTGCGGCG
The DNA here is from genome assembly GCA_035642635.1 of Xanthobacteraceae bacterium. GTDB lineage: Bacteria > Pseudomonadota > Alphaproteobacteria > Rhizobiales > Xanthobacteraceae > BOG-931. Next base: position 21,552 of record DASQRX010000095.1, on the reverse strand, counting down.
CCCATCATGGGGCTGGATGACGACATCGACCGGCTCGCCGCCGATGATATCGCGGACATCTCGGGTAAGGTCTTTCAGCAGCTCCTCTTCACCGGCATTGGAATCCTCGAATTCGTCGACCAGAAACGCAATATCGGTCGCCACGCCCGGGGCCAGCCAGTCGACCGGACGCCCATGCGGCAGATAGCGCGCCACCTTCTGCGCCAAAGCATCGGTCACGGCCGGGCGGTCGGGATGCGAGATCAGCGTTGCCACGTAAAACATGCCGTGCGATCCGAGTGGGAAACGGAACGGTAAAAACGTGTCGAAGACCATCCTCATTGCAGGCCCGACCGCGAGCGGCAAGTCCGCATTGGCATTGACGCTTGCGGAGAAACTCGGCGGCGAGGTCCTCAATGCCGATTCCATGCAGGTCTATCGCGATTTGCGTATCATCACCGCGCGGCCCACGCCGCAGGAGGAACAGCGCGCGCCGCACCGGCTCTACGGCCATGTCGATGCCACGGAGAACTATTCCACCGGCCGCTGGTGCGTGGACGCGGCGAACGCGATCACGGCGGCGCGGGAGGCGGGACGCCCCGCGATCGTCATCGGCGGCACCGGGCTTTATTTCAATGCGCTCACGCGCGGCATCGCCGCGGTGCCGCCGATCCCCGATGACATCCGCAAGGACGTCCGCGACCGGCTTGCGAAGGAAGGCGCGCCGGCGCTGCACACCGAGCTCGCCGCGCGCGATCCCGCGGGTGCGGCACGGCTACGGCCGGGCGACCGCTCGCGCGTCACTCGCGCGCTCGAAGTGGTGCTGACGACCGGCCGTTCGCTCTATGCCTGGCACGACGACAACAAGCCGCCGATTGTCGATCTCGCCCGCGCCGCCAAGGTCTTTCTCATGCCTGACCGCGCGGAACTGCTCAAACGCATCGACGCACGCTTCGATGCCATGATGGCCGCCGGCGCGCTCGACGAGGTGCGCGCGCTCGCCGCGCGCAATCTCGATCCGAGCCTGCCGGTGATGAAAGCGCACGGCGTACCGTGGCTGATCCGCTATCTCAAAGGCGATATCGCGCTCGCCGAAGCGGTGGAAGGCGGCAAGCGCGACACCCGCCAATACACCAAGCGGCAAGCGACCTGGTTCCGCAACCAACTCCCGGACTTCGAATGGGTCGCGCCGCACGAGGCGCGCGCGGCAGTGGCGGCTCAGTTGCGCACTTTGTCGGATGACGCGATGACCTAATGCGTCATATATTGCAGACTCGCGGTATAGGCGGCGCCGCCGAGCACGCAGGGTATGCCCAATTCGATTTGGCCGGTGGCCGCGGCTACGACGCAGCCCATCGACAGCGCGCCCTGGCCGACCTGGCCCCAGCCTGACAGCTCGCGCTTGGAGTTCGCGCCTTTCTCCCTGAGCTCCTGGATCGCGGCAAGCGATTCCTTGCGCATATGAACGGTGTCGACCGTGTCCGCCGTCTGGATGACGTCTTCGAGCACCACTTTCACATCCTGCGGCTGGCTTTTGTCGGCCCATTTCAGCATTTGCAGCAGATCGGGGTCGCGCACCGCATTGCTGGCCAGCGTGAACTTCGCGGCGCTGCCGGCGGTCAGGTTGTCGACATTGTCTTTGTCGTTGGAGAGCGGCATAAGTTTTATGACTTTCTCGATCGGCGCATAGCCGCCTGTCGCGAGATAATAGCCCCACAGCACGTCGATGAGTTCCGGCGTCGGCTCGAGCACGACCGGCTTCTTGCGTTCTTTTTCGATATGCAGCGACACTTTGATCTTGTCCATCATGCCCGGCTTCACGGTCTGATAATCGATCTGCTCGAGCGTCGGCAATTTGCCGTCGAGATATTGATCGATCATGGCGCGGCGTGTCGCCATGCGATCGACGAAAGTCGCGAGCAGCTCCTTCCAGTCCGGCAGCCCGGAATAAACGATGGCGCGCACCAGCACCCAATGATCGGACGGATCGATCGGCAGCATCTTGGCGATCAGCGTCTCGGCACGATCCGGATTGTCGCCGAGCACGCCGGCAATGAATCCGATATAGGGACCGGAACTCTCGGCATCCTTGAAGGCTTGCATGCCGCTCAGCGCGTGCACGACTGCCGGCAAATCATCCGGCGCCGGCCGGTGGCGATAGGCATTGATCCATTTCAGGACGGAGTCCGTCGAATTCCACGTCGTATTTGGCTGCGACGCGGCCGCGGCCGGCGCAGCCAAGGGAGCAGCCAAGAGACCGGCCAAGCCAACGGCGAGGATCAGCGCAACCACGAGACCGGCGGCCAAGCGGCGCAGCCGTTCAGTGAGCTCATGTCCAGCAACCATTTCCCCTCCGGCGGAAAAAACCGGCAACGCGCGCTTGTTGGATTTCAACGCGTCGTCCGCACGCGCTGCCCCCATGCGATAATTCAGCAACACGGCTGGGAAAATTAAAGGCCGAGGCTGTGCGAAATCGCGGCCAAGCTGTGACACTTAACATTGGTTAACGATTGCGGATTTGCGCGTCATTTCGATTTCAAACGTGTGTTTGAAGATTTGCTAACCATGCTAAGCCGCATTCCAGCCGTATTTGGCTTGACCCAAGCTGACACAATGCTTATAAATCGCGGCCTGAGCACAAGGGGCACACGCGTGCGGACTGTTGTTGCGACATCGCTTATTCTCGTATCGAGGCGCACCGCCGGGGGTGGATGATCCCACCCGCGAAACGTGGCGGTGCGCGATCCAGGGGCTCTCGAGGCCCCTTTTTTATTACCCGAATTCCAGTTTGACAGACGGATGCGGAAGCGAAAACCGGAGCAAGTCATGAGCGAAGCCATCGTTGAAGCCAAAACGGCCAGTGCCGAGCCTGGCACCGAGATGACCGGCGCCGACATGGTGATCAAGGCGCTCGCCGATCAGGGCGTCGAGCACATTTTCGGTTATCCGGGCGGCGCCGTGCTGCCGATCTATGACGCGCTGTTTCAGCAGAACATGGTGCAGCACATCCTGGTGCGGCACGAACAGGGCGCCGTGCATGCCGCCGAAGGTTATGCGCGCTCGACCGGCAAGGTCGGCACGGTGCTGGTGACGTCCGGGCCCGGCGCGACCAATGCGGTGACCGGTCTGACCGATGCGCTCTGCGACTCCGTCCCGCTCGTCGTCATTACCGGCCAGGTGCCGACGCATCTCATCGGCAATGACGCGTTCCAGGAATGCGACACCGTCGGCATCACGCGACCGTGCACGAAGTACAATTATCTGGTCAAAAGCGTCGACGATCTGCCGCGCGTTTTGCACGAAGCGTTTCATATCGCCTCAAGCGGGCGGCCTGGACCCGTGGTGGTCGACATCCCAAAGGACATCCAATTCGCCAGGGGCACCTATTCCAAGCCGACCGAGTTTGCGCATAAGGGCTATCGGCCGCGAACGAAGGGCGATGCCGAGAAGATCAAACAAGCCGTCGCGATGATGGCCGCCGCCAAGCGCCCGCTGTTCTATACCGGCGGCGGCGTGATCAATTCCGGCCCCGCCGCCAGCGCGAAACTGCGCGAACTGGTCAAGCTCACCGGCTTTCCCATCACCTCGACCCTGATGGGGCTCGGCGCCTACCCTGCCGCCGACCCGCAATGGCTCGGCATGCTCGGCATGCACGGCACCTGGGAAGCGAACTGGTCGATGCACGATTGCGATCTGATGATCGCGGTTGGCTCGCGCTTCGACGACCGCATCACCGGCCGGATCGACGCCTTCTCGCCGGGATCGAAGAAAATCCACATCGATATCGATCCCTCCTCGATCAACAAGAACGTCAAGGTCGATCTGCCGATCGTCGGCGATTGCGGCAGCGTGCTCGACGACATGCTGCGGGTGTGGCGCGCGAGCGCAATCAAGCCGGACAAGAAGGCGCACGAAGCGTGGTGGGCGCAGATCGCCAAGTGGCGGGCGAAGAAGTCACTCGCCTACAGCAACTCGAAAGAGATCATCAAGCCGCAATACGCGATAGAGCGCCTCTACGAATTGACCAAGGATCGCGACACTTACATCACCACCGAGGTCGGCCAGCACCAGATGTGGGCGGCGCAGTTTTATCAATTCCAGGAACCGAAGCGCTGGATGACGTCGGGCGGCCTTGGCACGATGGGCTATGGCCTGCCGGCCGCGATCGGCGTGCAGCTCGCGCACCCGAATTCGCTGGTCGTCGACATTGCCGGCGAGGCGTCCATCCTGATGAACATGCAGGAAATGTCGACCGCGGTGCAGTTCGGCCTGCCGGTCAAGGTCTTCATCCTCAACAATCGCTATATGGGCATGGTGCGGCAGTGGCAGGAACTGCTGCACGGCGGACGCTATTCGCATTCCTATACCGAAGCGCTGCCGGACTTCGTCAAGCTCGCCGAGGCCTATCACGCCCACGGCATCCGCTGCGAGCATCCCGACGAGCTCGACGGCAAGATCCGCGAAATGATCGAGGTGCGGAAGCCGGTGATCTTCGATTGCGTGGTCGATCCGTCGGAAAACTGCTTCCCGATGATCCCCTCGGGCCGGGCGCATAACGAGATGCTGCTTGGCGATGCGGCGACGCGCGTCGAGGATGCTATTACTGAAGCCGGCAAGATGCTGGTCTAAGCCTAGCGCGCAAAAGAAATAGTGGAGAACGCTGCGTGAGCACGACAACGCACTATCCGGCTCAGACCACCGCGGAGAAGGTCGAAAGCCGCACGCTCTGCGTGCTGGTCGACAACGAGCCGGGCGTATTGGCGCGCGTCGTCGGCCTATTCTCCGGCCGCGGCTACAATATCGATTCGCTCACCGTCTCGGAAACCGAGCACCAGAAACATCTCTCGCGCATCACCATCGTCACGCGCGGCACGCCGATGGTGCTCGAACAGATCAAGAATCAGCTCGACCGCCTGGTGCCGGTGCACCGCGTTATCGATCTGACGACCACCGGCCCCGCGATCGCGCGCGAACTCGCCATGGTCAAGGTGCGCGGCACCGGCGATCAGCGCATGGAGGCGCTGCGGCTCGCCGACGCCTTCCGCGCCCGCGTCATCGACGCCACTACCGAGAGCTTCGTGTTCGAGATCACCGGCGCGTCCGACAAGATCGAAAGCTTCATCAATTTGATGCTTCCGGTCGGCCTGGTCGAAGTCTCGCGCACCGGCGTCGTCGGCATCGCGCGCGGACCGGACGGGATGTAGCGCTCGTCATACCCGGGACAAGCCCGGGCATGACGAAGGAAACAACTACGCCGCAGAACGCTGCGCCGCCGGTGCAAGGCGTGTGGCGAGGACAGCAAAACGGTCGACGAAATCCTGCAGGAATTTTTTCGTGTTGTCGTCGGTGACATTGCCGTGATCGTCGATCAGGCCCGGCTTGTGCGTGATATAGATCTCGCCGCCGAAGATGAAGGCGCCGAGGCTTGCGCCCAGCACTTGACGCAAATGCCCTTGCGCCAGTGCTGCCCCCAGTGCGCCCGGCGATGTGCCGGCGATCAGAATGGGCTTGCCGGCCCAGTTGTTCTTGCCCCAGGGCCGCGCGCCCCAGTCGACGGCGTTCTTCAGGACCGTTGGGATCGAGCGATTGTGCTCCGGCGTCACGATCAAGACGCCATCGGCGCGGCTGAGCTCGTCCTTGAAGCGCACCACCTCGGCGGCGAGGTTGCCTTCGTGGTCCTGGTTGAACAGCGGCAGGTCGTCGATGCGCACGAATTTGGGCTCGAACTTGCCAGCGGCGAGTTTGGCCAGCGCCTCCGCGAGCTTGCGGTTGATGGAGTCGCGGCGGTTGGAGCCCACGATCACGGCGATTTGGGGCAGGCTTGCGGAAGTGGTCATGGTTGAATACCTCGGTGAGAAATCGTAACTGGGGCTACATAGGTGACTGGACGCGAACTGCACAAGAAGGCACATTCATGAAACCTAGACACATGCATTTACCCGGTGATTGCACCGCCGTCAGCGACGTGCTGGCGCGGATTGGTGATAAATGGTCGGTGCTGGTAGTGACCCGGCTCGGCGCCGGTCCGCTACGTTTCAATGAGTTGCGCCGCTCGATCGGCAGCATTTCGCAGCGCATGCTGACCTTGACCTTGCGCGGGCTCGAACGCGATGGCCTCGTCACCCGCACGGTGTTCCCGACGATTCCGCCGCGGGTCGATTATGAACTCACGCCGCTCGGGCGCGACCTGTTGGCGCCGGTCTCGTCGCTTGGCGATTGGGCGATCCGCAACCAGGCAAAGATCGCCCGCGCCCGCGAACAGTTCGATGGCGCGGCGAAAAAGGCCCCCTCGCCCGCACGGCAAGAAGCGCAGCATGGGGCGCGGCAGAGCGGGCTTGTCCAAGCCGCCCGCAGAAACTAGAAGCAACCAGCCGGCCAGCCCTCGGGGGACTTTGGCCTCTTTGTAGGGGTGAGACAACATGCGTGTTTATTACGATCGCGACGCCGACCTGAACCTGATCAAAGGCAAGAAGGTCGCCATTGTCGGCTATGGCAGCCAGGGCCACGCCCACGCGCTCAATCTGCGCGATTCCGGCGTCAAAGACGTCGCGGTGGCGCTGCGCAAGTCTTCGGCCGGCGTGAAAAAGGCGGAAGCCGAAAAATTCAAGGTCATGGAGGTGGCGGAAGCCGCCAAATGGGCCGACGTCATGATGATGCTCACCCCCGACGAATTGCAGGGCGACATCTATCGCGACCATCTGCACGCCAATATGAAGAACGGCGCGGCGCTGATGTTCGCCCACGGGCTCAACGTGCATTTCAACCTGATTGAGCCGCGCGCCGATCTCGACGTGCTGATGATCGCGCCCAAGGGCCCCGGCCACACCGTGCGCTCGGAATATCAGCGCGGCGCCGGCGTGCCGTGCCTGGTCGCGATTCATAAGGATGCGTCGGGCAACGCGCACGACCTCGGCCTGTCCTATGCCTCTGCGATCGGCGGCGGCCGCGCCGGCATCATCGAGACGACGTTCAAGGAGGAATGCGAAACCGATCTGTTCGGCGAACAGACCGTGCTGTGCGGCGGTTTGGTCGAACTGATGAAGGCCGGCTATGAGACGCTGGTGGAAGCCGGCTACGCGCCCGAAATGGCCTATTTCGAATGCGTGCACGAAGTGAAGCTGATCGTCGACCTGATCTATGAAGGCGGCATCGCCAACATGAATTACTCGGTGTCGAACACCGCCGAATACGGCGAATATGTTTCCGGCCCGCGCGTGGTGACGGCCGCGACCAAGGCCGAGATGAAGAAAGTGCTCGCCGACATCCAATCCGGCCGCTTCACCCGCGACTGGATGCTGGAGAACAAAGTCAACCAGACGTCGTTCAAGGCGACCCGCGCCAAACTCGCCGAGCACCCGATCGAACAGGTCGGCGCCAAGCTGCGCGAGATGATGCCGTGGATTAAGGAGCGGGCGCTCGTCGATAAGAGCAAGAACTGACCCACGGCATTTTGCGTCAAGACGGGCTCGCAGGGGCGAGCCCTGTTGGGATCAAGGAACGCACGCTCTTGTCCTGGTCCGACGCATTTGAGACAGCGCTAATCAGCGTCAAGTTTTCATTATTGCATGCCCATCATTTCGCCTGAGAGGAATTCGAACTCAAGGACGGCCCCGAAGGGGCCGCCGCCGAAGGCGGCGCGCTTCGCGCATCCTTTGACTTCGAATTCCTCTCAGGCACCGTTTTGGGTGTGCAATCAATGAAGAAGTCCGCCTCGTCTGCGTCTCATATGTCTGAACCAGGACATAAGAATCCTCCAGGGAATGGGCGCTCATCCGCCCATTCCCCACCCCGGACTTTTCCTGCCGCAACGGGGTTGTTCTCGCAATCGTGACGGCTAAACTGCCGCGCGCACCGAAAAAACATTGGAGGAACCATCGTGATTACAAACCGATACCGCCTGCTTGCCGGCGCCGCCGCCGCGACGCTCGCGCTTGGCATCACCGCCACTTCCGCCGGCGCGGCGGATATTTTCACGCTGAAATCATCGACCTTCAGCGAAGGCCAAATCATGCCGAAGAAGGTCTCCCAAAGCACCGCGAACGTGCCGACCAATAAAAACTGCGTCGGCGAGAACGTCTCTCCGCAGCTGTCTTGGACGAACGTGCCGAATGGAACCAAGAGCTTCATCATCATCAATGTCGATCTCGAGGGACGGGGCGGCGCCGGCGTCGACCAATGGGTCGCTTACGGCATCCCGGCTTCGCTGACGGGGCTCGCCGAGGGCGAGGGCAGCAAGCCTTCGGCCAATTTTGTCGGCGGCAAGAATATCGGCGGAGGTTTGGTCTATTCCGGGCCGTGCACGCCCCCGAACACCACTCCGCACCATTACAACTTTATTCTCCTCGCCACCGATTTCGATCCGAAGGATCTGCCGCCCGGCCTGACCAGCAGGGAAGTGCAGGACAAGCTCGCCCCGCCCCCCGGCCAGCCGCCGGCGCATACCAAGGGCGCGAGCGCTCTCACCGGCTTGTTCGTCAATCCCTATCCGCAGTGAGGGTGACCATTTGGCGGTGAATTTCGCCAAGATCGTCAAGCAGTGCCGGATTGAGAAGCCGCGACATTTCAATCTCGCCGATCACGATCCCGCCGAATGCTTCGGCCTCTCGACCGATATCGCGGACGTGAGGCCGATCCTCGCCGAAAGCATCGCCAAACTTGCGGAAATGCAGCAGCGCCTGTTTGCCAACGGCGAATGGGCAGTGCTCATCATTTTTCAGGGCATGGATGCGGCCGGCAAGGACAGTGTCGTCAAGCACGTGATGTCCGGCATCAATCCGCAGGGCTGCGTGGTCCATGCGTTCAAGACGCCGAGCGCCGAAGAGCTTGAGCACGATTTTCTCTGGCGCACCGCAAAAGGTGTTCCGGCCCGCGGCCAGACCGGCATTTTCAACCGCTCCCATTACGAAGAAGTGCTGGTGGTGCGCGTGCACCCGGAGCTTCTGGCCAAGCAGAAACTGCCGCCGAGCATTACCCATAGGAATATCTGGGAGAACCGGTTCAAGGATATCCGGGCGTTCGAGCATCGTCTGGTGCGCAATGGCACGCTGGTGCTGAAGTTCCACTTGCGCGTTTCCAAGGAAGAACAGCGCAAGCGCTTCCTGGCGCGGCTCGACGAGCCGTTCAAACGCTGGAAGTTTTCCCAGAACGATCTCGCCGAGCGCGAACGCTGGGATGACTATATGGCGGCGTATCAGGAACTCATTCGCGAAACATCGACAGATTATGCGCCGTGGTACGTCGTGCCCGCCGACCATAAGCACATCACCTGGGTGGTCGTGTCGGCGGCGATCATCGAGGCGCTGGAAAAGCTCAAGGTCGAATACCCGAAGGTCTCGGGCTTGGCGCTCCGAGAGCTAAAGGCCTGTCGGCGCGCGCTCGAAGCGGAAAAGCCGAAGCTTGCACGGTCAAGGCCTGGACGGTCAAGGCTTGGACGGTCAAGGCTTGGACAGTCAAGGCCTGGAAAATCGGATCGGAAAAAATCAAAGCGATAATCAGGATCGATCGGTGAGCGAATTAGGATCAGTACGCCGCTCCGGATCGATACATGACGAGAACTAGAAGTCGCAATCGAGCCCGAAGCGCTTTTTGAATTCTTCCTGCTCCTGTTTCGATGCCGACTTGAGCAGCGCGCAGGCGGTGTAATTCCCTTTCATGGCATTGTTGTCCATGTACATCCAATCAACGATGTCGGATTGGTGAAACGCAATGGTCCGTCCGAGCTTCACGCCGTGGACGGCGCGCGGCATATTGTTGATCGCGCCCGAGAACTCGCCGTCGCTGCTGGAGAAAGGCGTGATCCAGAAATATTCGGCATTGTCGCCTTCGCGGATCGCGACTTTGGCGGCGAATCCTTCCGTGCCCGGCTTTGGCGCGGCGCCCAGCGTCAGGAAATCCGGCAGCGCATTGTGCGCCTTGGCCATGGCCGCCGCCATGACCGGATCGGTTTCGGCGACGAAGGCAAGCTCGTCACGCTCGGCCTTTTGGGTGATGCTCTGGGTTTGGGGCTCAGGCCGGCCGCGGCGGCGGCGCTCAGCAGCATGGCATAGCCGGTGGATGTCACACTTCGCCTCGTCATGATTGGAAGTCCTCTTGGGTCGCCTGACGGCAGAGCGGGGTTCACGGTTGGGTTCACGGTCGTGCCGTAGCAAGAACCTTGCAGACGGCCAGGTTATTCCGCTAAAAGAAGCCCGGTCCCATGAGGAATTAACGCGGAATTCACCTTGATCCGCGACCTTCGGGGGACCCGACGAGGGCGCTGGCAATGTCTAATCGCTGCGATTTCCGCGCGATGACCCGGAAGGCGGTACTCGTCTCCTCCGGTGCTGCCCTTATGCCTTGCGCGCTACTGCCTTGTGCGATTCTTGGCGGGCTCCTGTTCCTCAGCACCCCCTGAGGGCCGGCTGGGCGTTTACGCCTGGGCACTCAGGGGTCGGCCGCAGCAACGGAACCCACGAGTGCCCGGAAAGCCAACGCGAATTTGGCGGGCGCAAACGAAAAAGGACCTAATGCCATGACCACGCCAGCGAAGTCCGAAAAGGACCGCGTCGTCATTTTCGACACCACCTTGCGCGACGGCGAGCAATGCCCCGGCGCCACCATGACGCACGAGGAGAAGCTCGAAGTCGCCGAACTGCTCGACACGATGGGCGTCGACATCATCGAGGCCGGCTTTCCGATCGCGTCCGAGGGCGATTTTGCCGCGGTCCATGAGATCGCCAAGCGCACCAAGCGCGCGGTGGTCTGCGGATTGTCGCGCGCCGCGTTCAAGGACATCGATCGCTGCGCCGAGGCGATCAAGCCCGCCGAGCGCCGCCGCATCCACACCTTTCTCTCCACCTCGCCGGTGCACATGAAATACAAGCTCCAGAAGGAGCCGCACGAAGTCTACGAGATGGTGATCGCCCAGGTGACGCGGGCGCGCAATTACACCGACGACGTCGAATGGTCGAGCGAAGACGGCACCCGCACCGAATTCGATTTCCTGTGCCGCTGCGTCGAGGCCGCGATCAAGGCCGGCGCCACCACGATCAATATTCCGGACACCGTCGGCTATACGGTGCCGGAGGAATATTTCTCGCTGTTTGCGCGGGTGCGCGAGCGGGTGCCGAATTCCGACCTGGCGCGCTTTTCGGTGCATTGCCACGACGATCTCGGCATGGCGGTGGCGAATTCGCTCGCCGGCGTGCGCGCCGGCGCACGCCAGATCGAATGCACCATCAACGGCATCGGCGAACGCGCCGGCAACGCCGCGCTCGAAGAAGTCGTGATGGCGATGCAAGTGCGCAACGACGTCTTGCCGTTCTGGACCGGCGTCGACGCGACACTGCTGACCCGCGCCTCAAAGCTCGTATCGGCGGCGACCTCATTTCCGGTGCAGTACAACAAGGCCATTGTCGGCCGCAACGCGTTCGCGCATGAGAGCGGCATCCACCAGGACGGCATGCTCAAACATACCCAGACCTACGAGATCATGGTGCCCGAGAGCGTCGGCGTGAAGCAGACCTCGCTGGTCATGGGCAAGCATTCCGGGCGTCATGCCTTCGTGCATAAGCTCGAGGAACTCGGCTACCGTCTCGCCGGCAATCAGCTCGAAGACGCCTTCGTCCGCTTCAAGGCGCTGGCCGACCGCAAGAAGCATGTCTACGACGAGGACCTCGAAGCGCTGGTCGACGAAGAGATCGCCACCGCCCAGGATCACATCAAGCTGGTTTCGCTGTCGGTGATCGCCGGCACGCGCGGGCCGCAACGCGCCACCATGAAGCTCGACGTCAACGGCAAGCCGATGATCGAGGAATGCGAGGGCAACGGCCCGGTCGACGCGGTGTTCAACTGCGTCAAGGCCATGGTGCCGCACGACGCGGTATTGGAGCTCTATCAGGTCCACGCCGTGACCGAGGGCACCGACGCCCAGGCCGAAGTCTCGGTGCGCTTGGCCGAGAACGGCCGCGCGGTGACCGCCAAAGGCGCCGATCCCGACACGCTCGTCGCCTCCGCCAAGGCCTATCTGGCGGCGCTCAACAAGCTGATGGTGCGCCGGCTCCGCGGCCAGCCCGAGGAACGCAGGCTGCACTCGACCGACGTCGGGTGAGTGCTCACGGCGACTTCCAGGAGGTCTTCCACGGCGCAAAGGCGTTGGCGGTGCGTTGCAGAATCGGCGTCAGTTGCGGGAAGTGCCGCAGCAGCACCGTGGTCATATTGTTGTCGTTCACCCAGTCGAATCCCGGCTGGGTATAGATCGCTGGCGTGAAGTCGTCGGTGAAATAACGGTCGCTCTTGATGCGGCGCGACGCCATCAGGATGAAGACCCGGAAGGCGGTATCGCTGAAACCAAAGCCTTCCGGCGGCTTCTCGGCATACAGGCCGACCATGAGGTCGACCTTATCGGGGTGGCCATAGACTTCGCGCAATGTCTTCACGATGTCAGGATCGTCGCTCATCGCTTCGAACGAGCGCACCGGCGGCTTGTGGAACAGCTTGCGGAACCGGTTGTAGCGCGGCACGCCGCGCTCGCGGTCGCGCAGGATATCGATGGCCGCGAGGTCGATCATCTCCTCGAGATTGCCGCCAGTGCGCCGCCGCATCTGACGCATCCAGTTTGGAAAATTACGTAGCGTCACGGCGCCGGGATTGTTGACGCCGAACGTGTACAAAATGTCGACGAAGCTGGCGTTGCGCAGCGCGTTGGTCATAGCGTAGGGGCCAACTATGAGGTCGGGGTCGTTGAGATCGTCGGCCGCGAATTTCAAGACGCGGCCGGGCGTTCCGTCCTTGGCATAGCGAACCTGAATGTCGTTCGGCAGCAGCGGGTGCAAACGATAGACCGAGACGAATTCTTCGGTCAGGCAATAGTCGGCGCCGGTCTGATTGGTCTCGGAGCCCGGAATGCCGCTGATCGCTTCGCTGGTGCTGATGCGGCCGAGATATTTCTTCACCGACTCGCCGGCGAGCCCCCACCAATTGGCGTTCATGCCGATCTGCAGCGCGGGGTGAATAAGAATCGCCTCGGTCCAATCGACGGTGTGAATTTTCGCCACCAAGGCGTTGTTGACGAGGCGGGCGACGCGGAAAATCTCCGCATCCTTATTCGGATCGTCCCGCCATTCCGGAAACGCCGTGATCAGGTGATCGCAGATGGCGTTGTGTTCCATCGTGAACAGATTGTGCAGCAAGCTTAAGCCCAGCCACCAATTCTGGGTCATGCCGGTAATTTCGACGCCGTTCTGATCGAGCGGAATGCGCTTGGTGTTCGGATCGACCTTGAGTTTGCCGTTGGTGCCGGCGCGGAATTTGTTCCCTTCCTGCGGGCTGGTGCCGTAGACTTGCGAACTGTCCCACCAATGCGGCTCGGCATTAGTGAAGGTCGTCGGCCCGGCGCCGTCGTTCTTCTTGCGCGTCGCGTCGGCGCGGGTGCGGCGCACCAACATCTTGCCGCCAAGCCAGGAATCACCGGGCGGAATCGGCACGTCGAACGGCTCGTCGTCGATGGCGCGCGGCGTGCCGTGATTGACCCAGTTATGGATCTGGAATTGGATCCAGGCCGCCGCTAACAGATTGAGAATGGCCGCCGGCGTGAAAACGGCGGTGCCGTCAGTCTTCTTCGGCCGAGCCAAGAGCTTGTTGCTGACCAGCCGCGGCGAGGGATCGAGGATATCGCCGTTGCGGGTCGGATCGACCTCGCTCAGCGGGATGTTGCGGCCGAACCGCGCCCCCGGATTGCTCAGCGTATATCCCGAACTGTCGAGCGGATCCGTCGGATTGAAGCTGGCATTGCCCATGGTCGGTTTGGTGAGATCGTTCCACTGGCCGTCCTCTTCGCGCTCGCACAGATAGCGCGGGTCCCACGGCACCGTCGCCCGCAAGCCGCTGGGATTGGTGACCGGGATGTCGGAGGTGTTGTGCAGATTCTTGGCGCGCAGTACTTCGCGCAGCGCGCCGAGATTGGTCACCGCCAAGAACGTCGGCAGCTTATGCCACGGCACGAACAGATTGAGGAATTCGAAGAATTTGATGTAGAGCACGGCGATCAGCGACTTTGGGTCGTTCTCGCGCAAGATCAGCCGCAGCACGGCGCAGCCCAGAACCACGAGCGCCATGACGATGCCGAGCAGACGCGCCGCGATCCCGGCTTTGGCGGCGAGCACGGTGGCGCCGAAAAACATGACGAAAGCGAGAATATGCACGGCGCCGCGCTGGACGCGGACCCATTTGATATTGTCCGAGACAATCCATGCCAGCAACACGTCGAAGCCCCACCATGCCGCGAGGAAGAGATCCGGCCCGGGCTGTTCGATGGTGCATTCAGGAAATTGCGGTGTCGCCACTTTGCTGTGGAAGACGACGTTCCAATCGCCGCCGCAGGTGCCGAACACTGCCCACGAGATGTGGACCAGAAAGGCCAGATAAGCGACGGTCCAGAACGCCCGCCAATAGGTGTTGGGCGCATTGCTGCGCGAGAAGATGTGAAAGCACAGCGCCAGCGTCAGGAGGATCACGGTGACCAAGATCGAGGCGATCACAATGTCGTAGGCAAACGTGTGAGCACTCACGATCGGAGGCGGCAAAGGCAGCGCGGGGCTGCGCGCATCGATAAAGGACTTCAACGCGGCGCCGCCATAGGCGAGGCCGACGAGAACAACGAACAATAAGCCGACGAAAATATATCTCGCCCGCTGCACTATTGAAGATTCCGGAAATACACGCATGACCGTGATCCTTCCCTGATCCTAGAGTTACCGCTGCCGTTCACTGGCCGTGCCAGCGCTGCTGATGTTGTTGTTGGGTTTCGGTGTAGCCGCCGTTGAACAGCGTGTCGTAGTAGTTCAGATCGAGGTGATGCGCCTGCAGCCAGACGCCCGGCGCGTAGATCGCGTCGCAATGCGCCGGGAAGCGGCCGTGCCGCTCATAGATGTAGCTGCAAATATCCTTGGTGCAGGCGATGACGTCGTCGGAGTAATGCGGCACTTCCTTGAGATATTTGTCGCCGCGGTCGCCCTTGAATATCCGGCGGAAATAAGCGTCGTCGGCGTAGGTTCCGCCGGCTTTATATTTGGCGTCGATGACCGCCTGCACCGCGTCCGCCATGGACGGATAGAACGGCGGACACATGCATTCGATATAGGGCGGCAAACCGATCGGCTGCGTGCGCACTTTGGTAAGAACGGTGCCCCAGCGCATGAAATCGAACAAGCGATAAGGCGGCGTGACATATGTGAAGCCGAGCGCCGGCAGCAGCACGGTTGGCGCGATGGAAGCGTGAATCCAGCCGCCGAGCCCCATGGCCTGGAGCATCAGAATAAGATTCTGCAACAGCAGCTCGGCCTCGATCTGGGTGCGCATGGTGCCCAGCATGCCGAGCGGCAACTTGATCTTTTTGTTCATGAAGCCGTTGCGGATCCACTTGCCGCAGCCCGCCGGCAGATAAAAATTGCGATCGTCGAGCAATGCGGGACGGAAACCGTCCGGCTCGGTCAACAGATACATCAGCGCGTTGATATATTGATGCGTCATGTCCACAACCGGAAACAAGACAGTGGAGCCCGGCACGTTGGACAGGAAGCGGTTGGAATCGAGATAATTGGGAAATTCCCGCGGCAAGTCCGGGCGCTTGTCGAAAATCTTGACCTTGGATTGCGCGGCGCGGCTGACCAGCAGATCCGGCGTGATCGGTACGGTCGGGTCGACGCCGTCGAGCCGCTTGAGAAAATACGTGCCGGTATCGTTGAAAAGAAAGAAGTGCGTGGCCTGGCAATTGTCGGTGGAGCCGGCGGCGCGGCCGGGAAAATTCAGATTGGGCGTGCCGAGGATTTTTTCTCCGCTCGGGCTTTCGAACGGGCGGTCCGGCAGCGTGAGCCCGGTCAACCCGATGGCGGAAATCAGCACCGCCTCTTCGAGGTCGCTGAGCGGCTGCGGCTTGGCGTTGGACGTGTAGGAATTGGCTCCAGCACGGACCGACCCGATACCTAAACTGATGCGCCGCGACCGGCGTTTGTGAAGGGCGTCGAACAGCGGGTACTTGGTCATTTCGTCGAACCCGACGTGACTGTCGGACATGACTACGCTCCCTCGCTTTGCAACCACCGCACTAAGATCGGGCCGAATAGATCCGCTCGGCCGTTAGGCACCCTCCAGCTTTTTCACGATGCTTTCCTCGATCGCCGCCAGGATGCCGGCGGGGTTCGTGGTGTAATGGGGAATAGCCAGCCGCGCGATCGACGCGTCGATCAGCGTCGGCTTGTTCGACTCAAGCGCCGTTTTGAACGCGGCTTCGAACTCGCCGAGGCTCTGGACCCGAAAACCCTGCGCGCCGCAGGCCTTGGCGTAAGCGACGTAATCCGGATTGGGAAAATCGACCAATCCGGATTCGTGAAAGGCCTCGAGCTGATAGAGCTTGATGAGCTTGTACTCGTCGTCCTGGAAGATGATCCAAATCACCGGGATGTTGTAATGCACCGCCGTCAAGAGTTCGAAGCCGGACAGCAAATAGCAACCGTCGCCGCAGCCGACGATCACCGGCCGATCCGGGAATGCGATCTTTAAGCCGAGCGCGCCGTTCACCGCCCAGGCCATCGGGCCGAAGCTGCCCGGTTTGCGATAGTGCTGGCCGCGTTTGAGCTGCAGGAAATAGCCGAGCCAGGCGAGGTGCGCGCCGGCATCCGCAAGCACGATGCCGTCATTGGGCAGAAGTTTTGACAGCGATTGCGCGAGTCGCCCGGGATGAACGTGATTTGGTTCCAAATTAAACAGCGGCGCGGTCAAGTGCCGGTCCTTGTCGGCCTTTGCCAAAGCAACGGCGTCGACCAAGGGCGAAAGCGCAGCCGTCAGCGCCGCGACCGCAGGTTTTGCGTCAGCCACGATACCGTGATTGGCCGGATAAACTTTATTGATCTCGTCCGCCGCGATGTTGATGTGGACGAGCGTCTTGCCGGTCAAGAGGTCCGGGCGAAAATTGAACGTCGCATGCTGCGCGAAGGAATTGCCGACCGCGATCACAAAGTCAGCGGTGACGAAGGCTTTGCCGGCCGAAGCATGGCCGCTGTCGGCGAACACGCCGAGCGCTAAGGGGTGATCTTCGGCGATGATGCCTTTGCCATCTAGGGTCGTGGCGAAGGGAATTTGAAAACGCTCGACGAAGGCCTGCAGTTGCGGCCCCGCTCCGCTGCGCACCGCGCCGAAGCCGATCAGCGCGATCACCGATTTGCGGCGCCGCAGCGCTTCCGCGATCGCCGCCGCGGCAGGCGCAATCGCTGTGGGATCGGGCAGGACCGGCTGCACGTTGAGCCGGATGTCGCGATAATTGTCGACCGATTGTCCGGCGAGCGTCAGATCCTCCGGCACATGGATGTGCACCGGTCCGGGACGGCCCGCGAAGGCGAGATTGACCGCCTCCTCGAGGACGTCGCAGGTTTTCGTAATGTCATTGAGCAGGAAGGAGCGCTTGGTCGTCGCCGCGAACATCGCCTGCGAGTCCGGCGTGCGGCTCAAGCCGGACGTCTCGTTCAACGCCCCCTTGCCCTTCCAGGCTTCGCGGGCAAAGCCGGAAATCGCCAGCACCGGATAGGAATCCGACATGGCGACGGCGAGACCGGAAAACAGATTGAAGGCGCCGGGACCGGCGGTGGCAAAGCACACGCCCAAGCGGTTCGAATACATGGCGTAGCCGCAGGCCATGAACGACGCCGCCTGCTCGTGACGCACGACGACGCCTTTGATCTGCGTGGAATGCTTGAGCGCGAGCAACAGGCCGGCGGCGTTTTCGCCCGCGCCGCCAAAGGCGGCGTCGACGCCCGCGCTTTCCAACCCTTTGACGATCGCTTCGTACACACGCACAGGTCGCGCCTCCTGCCCCGGCGAAGGGGCGCACCGCGACTGCGGCGCCGCCGGCTTTGGCCGGTCGGCAATGGATTAGGCTACATCAGGCCTCGAAAACTTCAACCAGGAATAGACGAACCCGCAATTGCCCGCATAGCCTAAAAGGTCTCCGTTCGGTCCCCCTCGCCACTTCGGCGCCCGGGGGAACCACCGAACTGGTGCTGCAATACACTAAGGTTGTGTCCCCAACGTGTGACGCTTGGCATAGCGCACGCAATGCCCTAGATACGGCTCGCGCGACGCTCGAGGGCGGCATGGCGCATGGTGGTTTAGCCTAACCTTTTGGAACTCCTCGGTTAGGGCGCATAGCTCAGTTGGTAGAGCAGCTGACTCTTAATCAGCGGGTCCAAGGTTCGAGTCCTTGTGCGCCCACCAAATTTTCTCAACGTTTCTAATATTTTCCAAGTGCATTATGCGTTTGGCTCCGTTCAAGCCGCGCGCATAAGTAATGATCTAAGCAATGTTTACGCCCAAAACGATCCAACATAGTCCAAGCTGGGGTCCGGCGACGCGCAGATAAACGCCGTCGCATTCCGAGTTAGGGAGGTTTTGGGCGGTGTTTCTTATGGAAATGAACCCCAGACGCCACCCTACCGGAACGCTACCCCAACGCCCCTAGTCGCTTCGCTGCAAGGCTGCGCTCCCTGCCTGATACGCTAAGCTTTATTCCGCGTATTGTCTAAGAACCTGTTCAGCTTCTGACCGCCTTCAAATAAAAGTAGCTCCTTTCGAAAGCGCGAATGGACCAGTTTGTGTGGCCTCGAATCGACCCGAGCCTTGGCAACCTTCAAGCGTAAGCAGAAGGAGGACGAGGAGCAGCAGTTTCATATTCAGCCTCGCAAGGCGCTATTGGGCAGCCGCTTGAGCGTGACTGTTCGTTTTACGGTAGCTGGCGTGACCAACTTGAGGTGCGGTTTTGCCACCGGATTTGCCCTCCGCGCATGACCAACTGTTCGTATAAGAATCGTTCTACAAACAGTAAGTCAAGAGTCCTTTGACACGAGAGGCCACACCCGAAGCTTGGAGCGCATAGCGGACTCAAGTCGGACATCGTTCAATGTCCGCTAAGTGCCAAAAGCGGACATGGCTAAAACTCGATGGGCGTATTCCGCCGCTTGACTTCCGGCGTTACTAGGAACAGTTTTTGGTAGTCGGGCTTGGTCGCAGTCGCCCGGCTTAGCTAAGGCATTTCGCCCAAGCACTGCACTTTGCCCGCTCGCCGGGTGAGGGCATTTGGCGGAATGACCAAGCCATCCAGCGCTTTATTGCTTTACGCGGCTCGCGGCGTTCGTGGCTTTGGCGACGGCTTTGCGACAATTATTTTGCCCGCGTATTTGACCGCGATTGGCTATGACGCCATTCAGATCGGCGTCGTTCTAACCGCTTCGTTGCTCGGCACCGCAGTCTTGACGCTGGCCATGGGTGCTATCGCACCACGTCATGACCTTCGCACGCTAATGCTGTTCGGCGCGTGTCTCATGGTCCTCACCGGACTGGTGTTCCCTGCATTCCAGCACATCGCCCTCGTCTCGTTCGTGGCCTTCGTCGGCACGATCAACCCGTCGACCGGCGATATCGGAGCATTGGTGCCGCTTGAGCACGCCATGCTTGCGCAGGGCGTGGCCGACCATGAGCGAACGCAAGCTTTTGCGCGCTACAGCCTAATCGGCGCGCTGTCGATGGCGGTCGGGACCTTGGCGGCGGCCTCTCCTGATTTCCTGACGCGCATGGGCATCAACAAGCTCGATGCATTCAGGTCGATGTTCTATGCCTACGCCGTGCTCGGGCTGGGATGCGTTGCGCTTTATCGGTGCTTGCCGCACTCCCGTATGGTTGAAGCAACTTCTCACGCACCACTCGGACCCTCCCGCGGCGTCGTTTACAAGCTTGCCGCGTTGTTCAGTCTCGATGCATTCGCTGGCGGCTTCACAGTACAGTCGCTGATGGCGCTTTGGCTTTTTGAGCGCTTTAACCTATCGCTCTCGGCTGCCAGCGTGTTTTTCTTTTGGTCGAGCACACTAAGCGCATTTTCGTATCCGGTCGCCGCACGGCTCGCGCGCCGTTTTGGTCTCGTCAATACTATGGTCTTTACTCATATCCCATCGAGCTTATTTCTGATTCTCGCGGCATTCTCCTCCAATCTTTACGTAGCGCTCGGGCTGCTGCTCTTGCGATCCGCCTTATCGCAAATGGATGTGCCGACACGCACGTCCTACGTCATGGCGGTCGTGACGCCCGCTGAGCGAGCTACTGCCGCCAGCGTTACTGCGGTTCCACGAAGCCTCGCATCCGCAATTAGTCCCACGTTCTCCGGGGCTCTATTGGCCACCACGTTCTCGGGTCTCCCGCTGATCGCCTGCGGAACGCTCAAGATCATCTACGACCTCGCGCTGCTGTACTCATTCCGGCACATCAAACCGCCAGAGGAATTGGCTAATTCGGCTACTCCGAAATAGGGAGAGCAAATCTCGCAAGGAGGACTGTGAAATGAAATGGATTACTCGTGAGCATGTGAAAGTTGATCGAGTTGCCTGTCCGTGGCTTATCAAAAAATTCGTCGACAAGGACGCGGAGTTCTTATTCGCGCCACCCGACGAGGTCATGGACAAGGTCTCGCGCCTCGGTGCCATACCCTACGATGTGAAAAACGTCGAGTTGGGACACCACGGCAAAGAGTGTTCATTCGAGGCAATCTTGAAGAAATACAATCTCACAAGTGACCCGGCGCTGATGTTGCTTGGCAAGATTGTGAACGGCGCTGACACTGACAACACGCTCTATCAGCAAGCTGAAGGGCCGGGGCTCGAAGCCATTGCCGATGGCTTTCGCCGTCTCGGTTACAAAGACGATCACGAGTTAAATGCCGCTGAATGGATCGTCTACGATGCCCTATACGCCTACTGCCAAGAGATGGTGCGACAAGGCAAACCCAACGGTGGGTTTGTGACGTAGCCATGTCTGTTTTTCCCACAATGGCGGACATCGGTTGGACAAAAGCCATCCAAGCGCTGCTCGACCATGATTTGGAGCAAGCAGATGGATGAGCTTCCTCTCGATCTCACAGTTTTTCTCATCGCAACTTTTTTGGGCGCACTTGTTGCAGGTGTTTCGGGCTTTGCGTTTGGGCTGGTCGTAGCCTCAATCTGGCTCTACGTCCTCGCGCCCTTGCAAACGGCCACACTCATCATTGCCTTCGGCCTGATTGTTCAAGGATATTCGGTCTGGAAGCTCCGACACGCACTGGAATGGCAAAAGCTTCGGCCATTCGTGCTTGGAGCGGCAATCGGCGTCCCGATTGGCGTCTCGATCTTGGGGTGGGCAAACCCTGCGCTCGTGAAAGTTGGGTTCGGCATATTTCTTATTCTCTACAGCCTCTACGCGCTCTTCCGACCAACCATGCGCTGGGCAGTGTCTTGGTGCTCCGAACCTGTGCAGTTTCTGATAATTACTGGTGCTCAAGATGATTTGCTCACTGTGGTCGATGTGCGAAATACGATTTTGCAATTGACCTCTCTGATCAAGCGTCTCTTGGAATATCCAGCCAGCCTTGAGAGTCTATCTGCTCGTTGGGCATTTAATTCGGTATGTTTCCGGGAGGTCTCGGCGGTTCGTCCACGCCGAATGCGCTCGGCGTCAGCGCGGAAGGCTTCGCTCGGCTTGTGCGCTCGGCGGCGCGATCACGCTTAAACCCCACTGAGGGTTTCT
>DASQRX010000094.1:0-20049 GCA_035642635.1 Xanthobacteraceae bacterium | reverse complement strand
AGGGAACGCTCCATGATAAGAGGAACTGTAAGTGTGGTGGCTATGGGAATCGAACCCCGCCCCAAGATGGGAGCCACACTCGACCGTTACAGCAGAGCGTATTGCCGAGAAAACGACCTGGCGGGGTTGGGAAAACCCCTTGAAAGCTATTGTAATTCAATGGAAGGTTTTCCGCGGGTTGGGAGTCCTAACGAATTGAAATTGCAAGCTTGTTCCACACCCTCCACGGGCACCATCGGCAAAATTCCTCACTGATCCGTCTTAGCTTTTTTCCGAAAATGTCCCACTGCGCCGTTCGGTGGGACCCGGTTCTGTTCTCTTCTGTTCTGGCCCTTGGGGGCCCTTTCTGGAGAGGGAAGTCTGCTTTTTGGGGAACAGCAGACCACCCGCGATGACGTTCCCAAGACCGAGTTTGATCCAGAGCGGAAGTGTTTTTCTCGGCTAAACGGAGTAATCAATTGGCCAATGAAATTGGAAGACTCGGTATCGGGACAACTCGGTAGGGAAATGGCCGTTCGAAAGATGCTCCGCCGTGGCCGTGAAGGCGCCGTTACCCCTCCAACAGCAACCGGCGGAATTGCGAGGCTCGCCTATGAAGAAGCAAAGCAAGCAAAACTGAATTTCGGAGTGCTTCTGAAAGACGCTAAACTGACCGTACAGCAAGTCAGCGACGACAATGATCGGGTGCCCGTAAAGAGCCAAATCCGATTTCTAAACCTCGTCGCCGCTGCATTGCAGAAGGATTTCCTCGGCATCCGCCTTGCACAAAAGGTCGACCTACGTGAGGTAGGATTGCTCTATTACATACTGGCATCGTCCCAGATTTTAGGTGACGCTTTGCGGAGGGTCGCGAGGTATAGCGCGATAAATAACGAGGGCGTTCGGCTTATCTATCGCCAACATCAAAAGACTGCTTCTATTACGTTTGAGCATGTTGGCATTTCACGCGTTGCCGACCGCCATCAAATCGAGTTTTTTGTGACGGTGCTTTTTCGCATTTGTCAGCAGCTTGTCGGCCGCCGACTCACACCGGATAGCATCAGTTTCGTGCACCGTCGCAGAAGCCTACCGGCTGACCTACGGCTGTATTTTGGTTGCCAGGTTCGATTTTCCAGCAAATTGGATGAGATTGTCTATGCCAGAAGGGTGTTGGAGATGCCCGTTATCAGCGCAGATCCATTTCTCAATAAGTTGCTGGAACGATTTTGCGAGGAAGCGATAGCAGGACGACGCGTAAGATCAAGTAATTGGCGAACAAAGATTGAGAACGCAGTAGCGCAACTGCTGCCGCATGGTCGATCCCAAGTGGCTGACGTTTGCAGCCAAATCGGTGTCAGTTCGCGAACAATGTCACGCCGACTTGCATCCGAAAAGTTGACGTTCGCGAAGCTGCTGGATGACCTGAGGCATGACCTTGCCAAGCGTTACTTGCGTGAGCCCAACTTGCCAATTTCCGAAATCGCCTGGCTGTTGGGCTATCGGCAGACCAGCTCCTTCAATCACGCTTTTAAGCGATGGACTGGCACAAGACCCAGTCGAGTGCGGGCCAGTAGGGCGGCACTGTCTGATTGACATCAACTATCTTGCCTCTTCGGCATCGATTGCAAACCTTATCAAATGGCGTCGGCGATCGCCTTCGCAATCTCATCGACTGGGAAGGGCTTCTTCAAAAAAGCGATACAGCCGAGCTCCATTGCTTGTTTGCGAAAAAGATAATCGTCCGACCCGGTCATCAAAATGATGGGGAATGTGAAGCCCATCGCCGAAAGTTGACGGCCCAGTTCAATGCCTGAGATGTCACCAAGCTGGATATCGACAACGAGACAGGCGGCCTCTGACTTCGTCGCTGCAACGATAAATGCTTCGGCTGACTTGTATAGCTCGGTCTGATAGCTGAGCGCAGAAAGAAACTGCTCCAGTGCTTCAAGCATGAATTCATCGTCATCGACGACTGCAATGACCTTTTTCGCGGTAGACACTACGAGCCTCCTAAGGATTGTTCCTATAGGAGGTATGACAATGGCCGCGCCGCACCTTGCTCATTTCTGTCAAAAGCTTGCTTGCAAATGCCATTCAGCCCCGAGCGCAATTTAGTGGCCGCCATGCCGAAATGATCATGAATCTAGACGCGGATAGGCCAACATCAGCGTTCCGCTGCCACTGCTTGGGTGAATGTCCGTTCGTGGCTTACGTCAGTAACGCAGATTCGCACTAAGCTGATGGAAATTGCGGTGGGACAGCAGCCAAAATAATTGCTGGAATTCAATGGGTGGTTTTGGCGAGATGGGACACTCTAACTTATTGAGCGTCCGTGCTTAGGTTGCCCCTCCACGGGCACCAGCCTTCGCTGCTTCGCCGCTACGGCCGGCAAGCCAGCTTTACAAAGCACTGCGAAGTGGGGAGGCTGGCCGTATTCGCGAAGAGATTCATAACCCATGAAATTCTCTCACTTCTCCCATATCTGGGCCAAGCCCGGCATGACGCCGCATGAGCGCTACGAGCAGCTCTGGCGCGAGCTTAGATTGTGCGACGAACTTGGTTTCGATCATTCGTTCTGCGTCGAGCATCATTTCCGTCCCGACGAAAGCTGGATGTCGTCGCCGAGCCTTTATGCGGTCGGCGCCGGCGCGCGCACCAAGCGGCTGCGCATCGGGCCGATGGGCTATATCGTGCCGCTCTATCATCCGCTGCGGCTTGCCGAGGAGATCGCCATCGTCGATCAGATGCTCGGCGGCCGTATGGAGCTTGGCCTCGTACCCGGCATCAATCCGGATTATTTCCGCCCCTTCGGTCTGGATTACGGCGAGCGCAAATCGCCGACGCTCGAATTCGTCGATTATCTGCGCGCGGCGTTCGGCGACACCCAGCCGTTCTCGTTTCACGGCCACGACTTTCACACCGACAATGCGCAGCTTGCGGTGCCGCCCGCGCAGCGTCCGCATCCGCCGTTGTGGATGATGAGCCGCGATCCGCAGACACTCGAATTCTGCGCGCGCAACGGCATCAATCCCGGCTACTTTTTGATTTATCCGCGCGCCGATGCCGCGCCGCGCTATCGCAAATTCCTAAGCGACTGGACGGCCGCCGGACAGGCGGCGAAACCGAACATCGCCTATTGCACCGTCGTCTATGTCGACGAGACCGACGACAAGGCGATCGAGAATGGGCTGTTCCGCGCCAGCCGGGCTTACGAGGGCTTCCTCAAGCCGGCCAAGCCCGGCGAAACTTTTGAAGAGCGCGCCCGCGAGCACGCCAAGATGTTTGTCGGCCGCGGCGAGCCGGGCGCGTCCGAAATCATGCAGCACCTGTTCGATGGCGATTATCTCTTCAAGAACGATCTTGTCTTCATCGGCTCGCCCGAGACGGTGGCGAGGAAAATCCGCGCCGCTGCGCAGGCCGGCTTATTCAACGTGTTTCTCGGCGAGTTCAATTTCGCCGATCTGCCGGAGGAGGCGCTGATGCGCTCGATCAAACTGTTCGGCGAGCAGGTGATCCCGGCGTTGCGCGGATTTGAGCCGTTCTGAGCTACTGCGCTTTGGCTAATTCCGGCCGCGCCCGCAGCCGCGCGGCATTGAGCAGATAGACAATGAACGTCACCACCGCCCCGGCGGCGAATGGCAGCGCCGACCACATGTAGAGCTGTTCGACCGGCGAGCCGACGAACAGCGCGCCGAGGAAGGGACCGGCGATCGCGCCAAGCCGGCCGATGCCGAGCTGCCAGCCGGAGCCGTTGGCGCGCAGCGAGGTCGGATAGATCATCGCGCCGACGACATTGATGCCGGACTGGATGCCGAGCACGAGCGCGCCGGCAAAGAATGCCGCCGTCAACAGCGCCGCAGTCGATGATAGGCCCGCATAACCGATCGAGCCGACGATCGGGACCGCGATCAGAAACAGAATCGCGATGGCGAGGAAACGGTGCCGCTGCAGCCACCAGCACAGGACCAGCGCGCCGACGGTGCCGCCCACTTGGATCGCCGCGCCGGACAAAGCCGCAACCTGCGGCGTCGCATGCGCGGCCGTCATCAGCGTCGGCGTCCAACTGATCAGGAAGAAGTAACCCATCAGGTTGAGGGCGAAGATCAGCCAGGTCAGCGGCGTGATCGCGGCCAAACCGTTGCCGAACAAATGGATCGGACTAGAGCTTGGGAATTGATGCTCGTCTTCGATCACGAACCGCGCATTGGGCGGCACCTTGAAATCGGGGCGGATCGCCG
Organism: Xanthobacteraceae bacterium; assembly: GCA_035642635.1. Classification (GTDB taxonomy): domain Bacteria; phylum Pseudomonadota; class Alphaproteobacteria; order Rhizobiales; family Xanthobacteraceae; genus BOG-931. The sequence continues at coordinate 15,832 of DASQRX010000094.1, read as the reverse complement.
CGATGAGCGCTTCCATCTTGCCGCGCTGGCTTTCGTGCAGCGCCATGAACTTGATCGATTCCGGCAAGCCCATGATCGCGGCGAGCGCGATGACGATCGGCACGATGCCGCCGATATAGAACAGAATTTGCCAGCCATGAGTCGCAACCAGAGCCGCGCTGACGAAGCCTGCCAGCGCGCCGCCCATCGGTACCGTACCGACCGCGATGATCGCGAGCGTCGCGCGCAAATTACGCGGCGCCGATTCGGCGTTGATCGCGACCACGTTCGGAATGACGCCGCCGATGCCGAGGCCGGCGATGAAACGGAGCGCCGACAATTGCGTGAGGTCGGTCGCATAGGCGGCCGCGAAGGTGAATGCGCCGAACAAGAGGTTGGCCGTTATCAGTGCGGCCTTGCGGCCGTAATTATCGCCGATCCAGCCGAAAATCTGCGACCCGAACAACACGCCGATATTGCTGGCGCTGAGCACGAGGCCGAGCGCCTTTGGCGGTACGTGCCAGTCCGCGATCAGGTGCGGCGCGGCAAAGGCGATGGCGGCGATATCGTAACCGTCGATCAAGGCGAGGAGGATCGACCAGACGATCAGCTTGACCTGAAACGAGCCGACCCCATGCTCGTCGAGAAATTGCGAAACCTGCACTTCGGACGCCGCCGCCATCATTCCCTCCCAGATATTTCCAGTGTGGCGCGTTGCCGGCGCCATTATTGATTGGGAAAAGCGTAAGTCACCCTGCGCGCAAAGGAAAGTGGCATTGCGACGCGACGTGCGGGCGCGTGCCCATTCAGCGCGGCGGCGTGACGGTCTTTTCAGCCGGCGTTTGCAGGCGGGCGGCGCTTCATATTGCCGTAGACCCGCGTCAGGCAGCTTTTGAGCATCCCCAATTCTTCGCGCGACAGGCCGGCAATGGCGGCGGCTTCATATTCGCGCGCGATCGGGATGAGGCGGGCGACCAGCGCCTGGCCCTTCGGCGTCAGCGTGACCGCTACTTCGCGGTTGCTGCTTGTCGAGCGGCTCCGTGTCACCAGCCGCATCCGGACCAGTCGCGTCACCAACCGCGACAGCGTCGAAGATTCGATGCTCGTCATGTCCGCAAGATCGGTCTGCCGCTGGCTGCCGTTCCACGCCAGCGCCGCCATGACGCGCCACATCGCGATGCTCAGCCGGTGCGGCGCCAGCGCCTCGCCGCCGAACTGATCGGCGATGATGCTGCCGACCCGGTTGACGAGGTACGGCAGATAATCGCCGAGATCGAGTTTGATCGCGTGCTTCACGTGACGGCCGGGTCCCAAGAGGGGTTTGGCAATTTGGTCCATCTAATTGAATCCCATGGTCCGGTCAAAGTCTTGCCGGCCAAAAGCTTACTGGGTTTCGCCGCGGCCGCCGCGACAGGTTGATTATTGCATTTACAACAGTTGCGGTTTCAATTATTATACGAGAAAATAAATCAAGCCGCAAAGGCCGTGCAGTCAAAATGACCCGGCGACTTGATTTTCGTTTAAGCATGATCTTTTCCGAAAACCGGTCTCCACTTTTCGGGGTCATGCTCTAGGAGGAGGAAACCATGGATTTCGGCTATTTCACGCTGAGCGACAACCACTACGAAAACAACATGCGGTCGTCGAACCAGTTCGTCGCCGACATAACCGCGGAAGCGCTGCTTGCTGACAAGCTCGGCATGCACTCGGCTTGGATCGGCGAGCATCATTTCAATTCGCTCGGCGTGTTGTCGTGCCCCGACATGGTGCTCGCTCATGTCGCCGCCAAAACCACGCGCATCCGCCTCGCGCCGGCGGTGACGGTGCTGCCGCTGCATCATCCCATCCGCGTCGCCGAACAATGGGCGACGCTCGATCTGCTGTCCAACGGCCGCGTCGATTTCGCCTGCGGCCGCGGCTACGACAAACGGGAATATGAGCCGTTCCACGTCTCGTTCGAGGACAACCAAAGCATCTTCGAGGAAGGCCTCGAACTGGTGCGGAAACTTTGGGCGGCGGACGGCCGCATCTCGCATCACGGCAAGCACTATTCGTTCGACGACGTGCGCATTACGCCAAAGCCGGTGCAGCGCCCGCTGCCGGCTTATGTCGGCTCGTTCTCCAAACCGTCGATCGAGCTAGCGGCGCGGCTCGGCTGCGGCTTGATCGTGGCGCCGTTCGCCGCGGCAATGAGCTATGGCGGATTGAAGCAGGTCGCCGATCTCTATCGCGAGACCTGCGCCAAATACGGCACCAAGCCCGGCCGGATGATGTGCAGCTATTTCACGCATTTCGCCGACACCAAGGTGCAAGAGGACGCGCAACGTGTCCGCCAGATCCGCTATTACAAGGAATGCGTGATTCCGGCCTTCCCGAGCGATCCGAAAACCGCGCCGCCGAGCTACCGTTATTTCATCGACATGGTCGAACGACTGCACAAGGTGAAACCGGAAGATTTGACCGAAAATTCAGTGCTGCTTGGCTCGCCTGAGCGCATCACCGAGATTCTGAAAAAGGTCGAGGCTGCCGGTTATGACGAGGTCATTCTTTATTTCAACGTAGGAATGAAGCCGCACGAGCAGGTCAAAGACGAAATGGCCCGGTTCATGGCCGACGTGGCGCCGAATTTCTCAGGCGTCCACAAGGAGGCCGCGGCGTAATGTAAGGCGGCTGTTGCCGTGTATGCTGTTGCCGTGTATATTGGCGATCTTCGTCTTTGCAGTGTCACGGTGGGGCAAGTATTTTTGCGTAGCTGGGCTCGGTAGGGAACCCAGTTCATCGCATCGATAGCGCAATGCTTTCAGCACAGAAGGCCGAGGATGGGCTGCTGCTGATCAGTAACTCCTCCGACATACACGGCTCGATCGTCAACGACACGATCGTGCAGAAGAATTGCATTTTGCATGTGCGCGGCAATCTGCTCGGCAGCTTGACCATCGAACCGGGCGCCAAAGTCGTCGTCGAAGGCTCGGTCGATGGAAAAATCGTCAATAAAGGCGGCAGGCTTGTCGTCAACAACAAAGGCCTTGCGGCCTACGTGACCCTTGATGGGCCGCCGGAAGCGGAAGCTTGCGGCATCCTGAAGTTCAATTTGACGGCGCTTGCGGCCAATTGGGAAATGCTGGGCAAGCGCACCGAGGCCGAGTGCGCCGCCGTCGTCAAAGGCAATGCCTATGGCTGCGGCATCGATCCGGTCGCGGGCGCCTTGGCCAAATCCGGCTGCAAGACTTTTTTTGTTTCCAATATTCCCGAAGCCAAACGCGTTCGCGCCGTGGCGCCGGGCGCGACGATTTATGTCCTCAATGGATTCTACTCGGGAAGCGGGCCGGCCTTCGCCGATGTCAACGCCCGCCCCGTCATCAACAGTGCGATCGAAATGGCCGAATGGGATGTTTTCGTCGCCCAGCGGCAATGGAATGGCGGCTGCGCGCTGAATGTCGACACCGGCGAAAGCAGGCTCGGGCTTTCGATGGACGAGGCGGCGGCGTTCGCGCAGCGGGTGCATACGCAAAACCACGGCATCGCACTGTTGATGAGCCGCCTTGATCGCGCCGAACAGCCCGATCACCCGCTCAATGATCGCCAGATCGGCCTGTTTCGCGATCTGCGCCGGCTCTATGACGGCGTGCCGGTGTCATTGGCGCATTCGTCCGGCGTCTTCTTGGGTGCGAAAATACATTTCGATCTCGTGCGCGTCGGCGCGGCGCTCTATGGCGTCAATCCAACGCCCGGACAGCCCAATCCGATGCAGCCGGTCATGGAACTGCGGGCGCGCATCGTGCAAGTCCGCGACTTGGCGCAGGGTGACACCGTCGCCGACAATATTGGTTTTACTGCGAAGCGGCGCACGCGGCTGGCCTTGGTTTCGGTCGGCTATGCCGACGGCTATCCGCATTTGCCGGGCGCAGCCGACGGCAAGCTCAAGGTCATCGTTGGCGGCCGCCGCTGTCCGGTCGTCGGACGGCCGTCAATGGATCTGTTGCCGGTCGACGTGACCGATCTGCCGGATCCGGCGGCCGCGCGCTACGGCGAAATGGTGACGCTGATTGGCGCGCAAGCGGGCGTCGAAGTCGGTATCGACGATCTCGCCGCCGCAATCAAATCGACCGGGCGTGAAGTCTTGAGCCGGCTCGGCCAGCGCTTCCACCGCATCTATTACGCGATCTGAAAGTTCGAAGTTCCCACGGCACAGAGAGAAGCAGAGAGAAGGAGTACGACATGTTCGGCAAAACCAAAGACGGCCCGTCCGATAGCGAACGGGCGCCAGCGCCGGTGCAGCAGTTTCATCGCTCGGCGGTCGCGTCATCATCGTCGTCACCGGGCGCGACGGACGAAGTTTCCTCTATCGGTTCCGGCATGACCATCGTCGGAAAAATTTCCGGTGACGGAATCGTCAAAATATTCGGCCGCGTCGAGGGTGAACTGCGCGCCGCGTCGGTTCTGGTTTCCGAGGGCGCCGAGTTTGAAGGCGACGTTGTCGCGGAAGAAGTGACAGTTGGCGGCCACGTCAAGGGCAGCATCCATGCCAACCGCGTGAAACTGAATGGCTCTGCCGCCGTCGAGGGCGATATTTTTCATCGTTCGCTGTCGATCGAGGAGAATGCGCGTTTCGAGGGATCGTCGCGGCGCGAGGAGGCCGTTGCCGATACGCCGCGCCTGCCGCTCAGCCGTCTGCCGTCCCAGCTCCAACCCCAGAGCCCTGTTGCGGCGACTGACAGCGGACACAAGCTCAACGGCGACAATGCGGCGCATGCCGAACCGGCTGCGGAATAATGCGGTAAGTAACCCTGGATAACGCCGGCGAAAATCCGCGGTCGGTGTTTTGCGCGGCCGCGGCACCGCCGATTTTCAGTTACGCCGTAAAGCGGCGGCGAGCCGTGCAGCATCATCGGTGCCGATGCGGCGGACTTCGCCGCTCTTTAGCTGCAATTCGACGGCATCGAGCCCGGCGACGTTATAGAGCCGACCGCCCGGCCGCATGCGGATGCCAAAACCGTTCATGCAGCTGTTGCGCACAACGCGGCTGCTTTCGACGTCGCCGAGCGCTATCCGGTAATTCCAAAGCCCGGCCCGAAGTACCCAGCGCAACTCGCTGTCGCTGACGACGACGGTCAGTGACGAAAATAGCCATGACACGATTACCAAGCCGAGCGCCAGGCCGCAGCCGATCCATCGGGCGGATCCAGTATTTGTATAGGCCGCCGCCGCCGGCACGAGAGCGCTGACGAGCAGCACCACGATCATCGACGTACCGGGCTGCGTGTGTTGATAGTGGACCGACATGTGCATCTCCGCCGCTAAGCCAGAGCCCGAGCTTTCGAACCTGCACAGCATTAGACCGTCGTCTGAGCTGAAGGTTCAAGGCGCGAAAGCTACTGCTTGGCTTGCTCGTTCGCGTCTTTGGCGCCCGGCGCTTTACGGTCGAGCCACGTAACGGCGCGATAGGCGTTCACCAGGCCGGCACCGAAATCCGAATCCGGCACCGGACGTCCCGGCGCCTTGGCGGTGGCAATCAGGACCGCGCGAATGTCGCTTGGCTTCAGCGACGGCTTGCGTTCAAGCAACAGCGCCGCGATACCGCTGACATGGGCGGCCGCGATCGAAGTTCCGGTGGTGAGCTGATAGGCGCCGCCCGGCGCCAGCGCCAGAATATCGACGCCGGGTGCTGCAACCGCGATATAGCGGCCGCGATTGGCCATTTTGAACACATGGTCGTCGCTGTCCGTCGCGGTCACGGCGATGACATTGGGATCGGCTGCCGGGTAGAGCGGCTCTGATTGCGGTCCGGCATTACCGGCGGCGGCGATCAGCACGATGCCCTTGTCGTAAGCAGCGGCCACGAGCCGCCGCAATGTCGGGTCCGCGGGGCCGGCAAAGCTCATATTGATAATGCGCGCGCCATTACCCGCCGCCCATTGCACGCCTTTATCAACGGCGAACGAAGTGCCCTTGGCGATCCCGGGATTGTCGTCGAACGCATGCACCGCCAGCACGTGCGCGTCCGGCGCGATACCCGACAGCTTGCCGTGCGCCGCAACGGCGCCGGCGATTTCGGTCCCGTGCAGGTGCGGTGTCGCGCCGCCGCCGAGCGCATCGAAGCTTTTCACAATTGTGCCGTCGAGATCCGGATGGTTGGCATCGATTTCCGAATCGATCACCGCAACCAACACGTCTTTCCCGGTGGCAATTTGATGGGCTTGCGCGGCTTGCAGTTCGCCGAGCACGTATTGCGCCGGATCGCCCTGCGCGCCGGCAGGAACGGTGGCCGTCTGCTGCAGGGTGAAAATGTAATTCGGTTGCACGCTGGCGACGATGTTTTCGCTGCCGAGGGCCTGGACCAGGCTGGCGACGGAACGGCCGCCGTTGATGCGCCATCGGTAGAGGCTTGAACCGATCAACGGAAAGTTTTGCGTTTCGATTTGCGCCAAATCATAGCGGCGCGCCATCTGATCGATCGCCTGCGGCGTCGCGTCCGGTTCGAACGCGGTAATGATCTCGTTGGGGATAAAACGCTGGTCGCCTGACGACACCGGCACAGCGCTGCGGCCGTTATTGCTGTCGCGGTCGTTTTTGTTGCCGCCGCCACCGGCCGCGCCGCCGCCGACAATGGCGCCGCCGCCAACGATTCCGCCAATCGGAGGGTGTCGCGATGGTCCGCCGCCCCAGCTGGGAGGCCGACCGCCATAACCGCCACCAAGATGCGGCGGCGGAATTCGCAGCGGCGGCGCCACGCCCGGCCTGGCGAAACCGCCCCCCCGTCCAAACCCGAACATGCCGGCCGCCGCTGAACGCGATTCGCCGATCGCGCCCGCGATGAAGAGCAAGCCGCAGAGCGACAGCGAGAGAACCGGCCGCAGGTTCACTGAGATGCTTCGCATGGCTTGCTCCCGCTTGTTGGTCGGCCGGCCGTCACCCGGTCACTGGTCCGTTATGGCGATGAAGCCTATGACCTTGTCGTCCTGCAGCCGCTTTGCGATGTCGGCGAGCTCGGTCTTGGCGAGCTTGGTCGGCGCGACCCGCACCCGATAAAGCTCACCGCCGAAAGGTCCGCTAACGATGCTCAGTTTGTTGGCTGCCAAGAAGTTGGAAATATCGGTGGCGGTCGCCTGCGGCTGGAAGCGGATCAGGACGTCGGAGCCATCGCCCGGCACGCTCGTCGGCGCCGAGGCGGTCTCGTAGCCGCCCGGACCTTTCTCCTTAAACACGAAGCTGGCAATCAATCCGGCCTGCAGCACAATGGCGAGCACCGCCGCCACGGCCGACCAGGCCAGTATGCGCGGTGAAAGTTCGGCAAAAAACTCAGCGATGCGGTCGGCGAGATTTGGCGATGTCACCGTTGCGCCCGCCCGGCGCGCCGGCAAAGCATCGATCTTGGCGAACAGCGCTTTCACGTCGTTGTCCGGCGGAGAGGCTGCTTCCTCATTGATATAGATTTCCTGCGCGAATTCCGTGCACACCCATTCCAAGCGGCGGGCAAGCTCGGGATCGCCGGCAAGCGCCGCCTCCACTTGCTCCGCTTCGCGGTGGCCCAGCGTTCCGGCGGCATACCATGGCAAGAGCAGCTCGATTTCGCTCGGTTCGCGTTCGCTCGCCGCGTCCTTTGCGGGATTCATGGCCAACCCCGTTCAATGCCGCGCTCGGCCAAGAGCTCGGATAATCTCTTGCGCGCATAAAACATTCGCGTCTTCACGGTCGCCTCCGGGATGCCGACAATTCCAGAAACTTCCTCCACCGATTTATGCTGATAATAGACGAGGTTGACGATCTCCCGATGCTCCGCCGAGAGTTCGACCAGGCACTGCCGCAACACGGCGGCCTTGTCTTTCTTGGCGAGCGCGATTTCAGGGTCATCGGCGTCATCCTCGATTGCACTGGCCCTCTCGTCATCAAGTTCCTCCTCGGGCCGGCGCTGCAGCGCGTTAAGCGCCTTGAAGCGGGCGATACTAAAAATCCAAGTGGAGACCGCCGAGCGGCCCTCGAATGTTCCGGCTTGCCGCCAGACGTCGAGGAACACGTCGCCATTCAACTCCTCCGCAATGGCCTCATTGCGCACCATTCGCAGCACGAACTTAAACACCCGGACTCGATAGCGCGTGAACAACGCCTCCATGGCTGGCCGATCGCCCTTGGCGATCTTTGCGATCAGAACCTCGTCCGCAATCGTCTGCATCGCCGGATCATCGGCCTCATCAATTAGGCAGCCGGCCTGCGCGCAGGTTCAAGGAATAGCGAAAAAGATTTGCGCGGCCTGTTTGCGGAACCGGCGGCCCGAGTGTCCCTTTTTGGATGAAGTTGGGCAAGCTTCGCGGCCACGTGGGACCGCTTTCGCGCATTTTGACTATGTTTCGAAGGATCGCGCGCCACTGTGACCAAACGCGGCTGTACCTGTTCCGATCCCCGAAATACCCGCTTGAACCTTTCTCCGGCGTTCCGGTCCCACGGTTAGTGGAACCCATACCCACTGACCGGTCCACGAAAGTGGAACCCAAACACGGAGAACGACCATGTCACGCAAAATGATCCTCAGTCTCGCCGCTGCGGCTACGATTGCCGTGGCATCCCTTGCCTCCCAATCAGCCGATGCGCGCGGTTTCGGCGCATTCGGCGGTGGCGGTTTCGCCCGTTCAGGCGGCGGCGGCTTCGGCCGCATGGGTGGCGGCGGTTTCGGCGGCGGCCGATCCTTCGGCGGCGGCCATTTCGCCAGCTTCACCGGCCACGGCGGACGTATTGTCCCGATCATCCCGGGCCCGCCCGCGAACCATCCGATCATCCCGATCGTTCCGATTCACCCCATCGTGCCGATCCATCCGGTGTTCCCACCGATCGTGTGGCACGATCACCACCATCATCATCACTGGGTGTTCCGTGACGGCGTCTGGATCGTGATCGACGATGTGACCGAAGAAGTGGTGCCTGCTGACGTTGACGACGGCCCCGCGCCCGGCCCGTGCACCTGCCTGACCAAGACTTACACGCCGTCCGGCCTCGTTGTGTTCGCCGACGTTTGCACCAAGGAATCGGCCAGCGCTTCGGTCGACGGCAGTTACAGCGCCAACGCGACGCAAGTCCCGACGACGCCGGTCGCGGCAACCGCAGTGCCGATGTCGGTGGTGCCGACCACGCCGGATTATGCCGGCCGAACTTACGAGGATTATCTCGCGGCCAATCCGCAGCTCGCGCAGCCGCAGGCTTCGGCGCCCCAAGCCTTGCAGAAGAACTGAAGACGCCAACTAAAAATCAGGCCGCCTGCGGACACTCCGCGGGCGGCCTTGTTTTATGCGTGTTTGTTGCGAAGGCTCTGCAATTCCGGGTTTCGCTGCGCTCAACGCAAGGCTACACAAAAATCTTACGGATCGAGTTCGGTGTCCCAATAGAGGTAGTCGAGCCAGCTGTCATGCAGATAGTTGGGCGGGAACAGCCGGCCGTTCCTGTGCAGGTGCTGCACCGACGGCTGGAACGGCCGTTGCGAGGGCCACATCTTGCACTCGTCCGGCGTCAGATTGCCTTTGCGCAGATTGCACGGCGAGCAGGCGGCGACCACGTTGCCCCAGGTCGTGTGCCCGCCGCGCGAGCGCGGCAGCAAATGATCGAAGGTCAGGTCGTCACGGTCGCCGCAATATTGGCAGACAAAGCGGTCACGCAAGAACACGTTGAACCGCGTGAAGGCCGGATGCGTCGAGGGTTTGACATAAGTCTTCAGCGACACGACGCTCGGCAGCTTTATCTCGAAGCTCGGCGAATGTACCGCGCGATCGTAATTGGCGACGATGTTCACACGCTCGAGAAAGACGGCCTTGATGGCGTCCTGCCAGGACCACAGCGACAGTGGGTAATAGCTCAGCGGCCGAAAGTCCGCGTTAAGAACCAGCGCGGGCCAACCCGATGGCGAAACATGAGCGTTCAATAGGACGCCCTCGACTCAATGCCGCAGTGCGGCGATGGCCGGTAGTTTATAGGGGGGCGTGACAGGATTGTGAAGCCTGTTCCACGGGTTATGCGACACCCGGTTTTGTTGGGCTTTTCCGCGTTGGCTTTGCGGCGCGACCGCGCCGCGGCGGCGGATAGCGCCGGTCACTGCCGTGACAATTCGGTGGCGCCGGCTAGTCGCACTGCCTCAAGCGGCTGCCGGCCGCGGATGAGATCGGCGGCCTTTTCGGCGATCATGATGATCGGCGCGTTGATATTGGCGCCGACCAAATCCGGCATCACTGAGCCGTCGACGACGCGCAGTCCGTCGACGCCGAAAACCTTCAGCTCCGGATCGACTACCGCCATGCGGTCCGACGCGAGGCCCATTTTGCAGGTGCCGAGTGGATGATGCACGGTGATCGAATTGGCGCGGATATGGGCGTCGAGGCCGGCATCATCGGTGGCGTTGTCACCTGGTGCGATCTCCCGATCCATGAAGGGCTGCAGCGGCGCCTGGCGGCATACATCGCGGGCAATGCGCAGCCCTGCGCGCAGCGTTTTCCAATCATTGTCGGTCGCCAGGAAATTCTGCCGGATGCGCACCGGCTTCCCCGGATCGGCCGAAGTGAGCGTGACGGCGCCGCGGCTTTCCGGCCGCAGCACCACGGCACGGCAGGAATAGCCGTCGGTGTAAGCGCGCCGGAACGGCCAGAAATAAGGATGCGCCGTCATCGGTGCTGCGTTGAAAATGAGCTGCACGTCGGGAAGGAGCGAATCCGGACGGCTCTTGAGGAACGCCATAATGCCACCGGGCAGGTCGCCCGCGATGCCTTCGCCGCGCAGATAGGCGCGCGCCAGCGCCGGCACGATCCGGTCGAACCGCATCGCGCGATGGAACGGTCCGGGTTTCTTGCGCGCATAGGCGACGCTCGCCGAAATGTGGTCTTGCAGATTCTTGCCGACGCCGGGCAGCGCCACTTTCACGACGATGTCGTGTGCGGCGAGCTCGTCGGGGTCGCCGATGCCCGACAGCATCAAAAGCTGCGGCGAGTTGATGACGCCGCCGCACAGGATGACTTCTCTTGCCGCGTGCGCGGTGATGGTTTCGCCGTTCTTGATATATTCGACGCCGCAGGCACGGCGGCCGTCGAAAACGATCTTCGTCGTCAGCGCCTCGGTCTCGACAGTGAGATTCTTGCGCTCCAGCGCCGGGCGCAGATAGGCGTCGGCAGCGCTGCAGCGGTGGCCGTCCTTCGCCGTCATCTGCCAGACGCCAAAGCCTTCCTGCTGCGCGCCGTTATAGTCGGGCGTCGCCTTGTAACCGGCGGCGCGTCCGGACGTCGCATAGGCATCGACCAGCGGATCGGAGAACCGCGTCATCCGCGTCGCTAAGGGCCCGTTGCCGCCGCGGTAGAAGCTCGGCCCACCGTTCCAAGATTCCTGGCGGCGGAAATAGGGCAGCACATGGGCATAGGACCAGGCCGTCAGCCCGGACGCCGCCCAGCGTTCGTAATCGCCCTGATGGCCGCGCACATAGGCCATGGCATTGATCGAGGACGACCCGCCGATAACGCGGCCGCGCGCGCATTCGAGCCCGCGGCCGCCGGTCGTCGCCTCGGGCTCGGCGAAATACATCCAGTCGTGCTTGCGGTTGAGCAGGAGGCGCGGCCAGCCGAGCGGAATCTTGATCCAGGGATCGTCGTCCCAGCCGCCGGCCTCAAGCAGCAGCACGCGGCGGCCTTTATCCTCGGACAGCCGGCCGGCCAGCGCGCAGCCGGCGGAACCGGCCCCGATAATGACGATCTCATAGTTCCGATTGTTCGGCTGGGTGTTCGGCATGGTGCGTACTCGCAGTCGAAACCTTAGCCAGTGCGACGCCGCGCTGTCCATCGCGAAAAAAGCGGCTCATCGAGACGGGTAGGTGGACCCCGTGCGGCACGCCGTTTACGCTGGCGTTTCAGTTCCGCCGGAGATCCCCCTTGCGCTATGACGATAATCTGACCACCGAACGCAAGACGTTCGTTACCCACCTTGAATGCGCCATGACCGGCGAGCGCTACGCCGCCGACGAAATCCACAATCTGTCGCGCGCCGGCAAGCCGCTTCTGGTCCGCTACGATCTCGACGGTGTGAAAACAGCGCTGACCAAGGATGAACTCGGCAAGCGTCCGCCCGATCTGTGGCGCTATCGTGAATTGCTACCGGTGCGGCGCAAGGAGGATATCGTCAGCCTCGGCGAAGCGATGACGCCGTTGCTGTCATTGCCGAAGACCGCGGCCAAAATCGGCGGCGGCGAACTTTTGGTGAAGGACGAAGGCCGCTTGCCGACCGGCTCGTTCAAGGCGCGGGGTCTCGTCATGGCGGTGTCGATGGCGAAGGCGCTCGGCATCAAACACATGGCTATGCCGACCAACGGCAATGCCGGCGCGGCGCTCGCCGCTTACGCGAGCCATGCCGGCATCAAGACCACGATCTTCTGTCCCGAGGACACGCCGGAAGTAAATGTCAGCGAGATCGGTCTGCAGGGCGCCACCGTCTATCGCGTCAACGGCCTGATCGACGATTGCGGCAAAATCGTCGGCGAGGGCAGGGCCAAAACCGGCTGGTTCGACGTCTCGACGCTCAAGGAGCCCTATCGCATCGAAGGCAAGAAGACGATGGGGCTCGAGCTTGCCGAACAGCTCGCCTGGCAGGTGCCGGACGTCATCTTCTATCCGACCGGCGGCGGCACCGGCCTCATCGGCATGTGGAAGGCGTTCGCCGAACTCGAGGCCATCGGATTCATCGGCAGCAAGCGCCCTCGCATGGTCGCGGTGCAAGCGGCCGGCTGCGCGCCGATGGTGCGCGCTTACGACGAGGGCGTCGAACACGCGCCGCGCTGGGAGAATGCGCAGACCATCGCGTCCGGCATCCGCGTGCCGCAGGCGGTCGGCGATTTTCTGATCCTGCGCGCGGTGCGCGAGAGCAAGGGCTTTGCCATCGCGGTGTCGGACGCGGCGATTTCTGCGGGACTTGACGAAGTGGCGCGCGAGGAAGGCTTCTTGATGTGTCCCGAGGGCGCTGCAACTTATGCGGCGTACAAGCAAAGCCTCGCCGACGGCCGCGTGAAGAAAACCGAGCAGGCCGTGTTGTTCAACTGCGCCACTGGCCTGAAATATCCGCTGCCGCCGATAAGCCGCACGCTCGACCGTCACAAGCCGATCGACTTTGCCGCGCTGTAGGGCGTCCGCGCGGTATGGTTAACGATGCCTTGCGGCGCAGCGACAGCGCCGAGTTTATTCTTTTCCCGCAACGAATAATCAATCGCTGTCGGCTAACAAAGGCCGGTAAATCCGGAACTTTTTTATGCACTGGCAGGTCACCATGCGCCGAAGCTTCACGCCCCGAGTTGTTACGCGCCGTTTCATCCGCGATCGCAAAGGCAACGTCGCGATGATTTTTGCGCTGTCGCTCATCCCCATCGTGTTTTTGACCGGGATGGCGATGGATTTCACGTCGGCCACGTCGAAACGGATTCGCCTCAATTCCGCGGCCGATGCGGCGGCGCTCGCCGCCGTGACGCCGGCGATGATGGGTCAAACGGCGACGACCGCGCAAACCGCCGCGCAAAACATCTTCAACGGGACGGCGGCCGGAATTTCGGGCACCACCGCCGTCAACCCGACCGTCGCCGTGACGAGCAGCAATAACGGGGCTACTCGCACCGTGACCGTCAGCTACACCGCGTCGTCGACCAATTCCTTCCCGAGCGTTTTGGGAAAAACCACCTGGCCACTTTCGGGATCGTCGACCGCGACCGCCACGACGGCTCCGAACATCAATTTCTACTTGCTGCTGGACAATTCGCCGTCGATGGCGATCGCGGCAACGACCGCGGGCATCAATACGATGGTTGCCAATACCCCGGCGCAAGGCGGCTGCGCCTTCGCTTGCCACGAGAGCTATCCATCGGCGGATAACCTCGGCAATCCCCATGGCGAGGACAATTACGCGCTGGCGCAAGCCCTGGGCGTCACGACGCGGATCCAAAACATGGCCGCCGCGACGCAAAACCTGATGTCGACGGCGACTTCGACCGAGGCGGTGAATAACGCCGCCTACCAAATGGCGATCTACACGTTCAATGGTTCGGGCACGAGCACCGTTCAGAGCTTGACGTCCAATCTGACGATGGCGGCGTCCGCGGCATCCACCATCAACGTGTTGGAAGTGTACGACAACAGTTGTCTCACGAAATCAAACTGCAACAACGACACCGACACCAATTTCCCGTCGGCCATGTCACAGATCAACGGCTACATGGCGACCCCGGGCAACGGCACTGCCGGCAACACGCCGCAGTCGGTGTTGTTTCTGGTCACCGACGGCGTCGAGGACGACAATACCGGCGTGTGCTCACACCCGCTCAACGGCTCGCGATGCCAGGCGCCGTTCGACACGACGTGGTGCACGACGGTGAAGGTGCGTGGCATCCGCATCGCGGTGCTGTATACGGAGTACCTGCCGCTCACGACCAATAACTGGTACAATTCCTGGATCTCGCCGTTCCAGAGTCAGATCGCCGGCAATATACAAAGCTGCGCTTCGCCGGGATTGTATACCGCGATCACGACGGACGGCGACATCACGGCCGCGATACAGGCCTTGTTCGAGCAAGCGGTGGCGACGGCCCGTCTGACGCAATAATCCGAAGGCTACGGCGAGACGCCAGCACGAATGGCCGGAACAAGTCCGGCCACGACGGCATCCATGACAGAATCTGAGATGATTTGCTTTGGAGGCTGAACCCGGCCATGCCGTTTGAGAAAGTGGCCGAGGATCAGGAATTGACCCGCGCGATCGTGGTCGAAAGCCGCGGATAAAAATAAGTGCTCTCGTTGATATTGATCGTTCCGGTGATCACGTAGCCCATGGGGGGCGTGTACGGGTAGCTCACCTCGCCGTACAGGATCGTGATATTGGCGGTCTGCAGGTTGGTCGGCAGCGTGACTGTGGAGCCGACCGTGCGCGCGGTGCCGTTGAGCGAGTCGCTCCAGGTCACGGAGCCCTGTCCCGCGGAGTTGGTGGTGATCTCCGACAGCGTCACGGTCATGCCCGCCCCCGAATAGGGCGAGATCACCTGCGACGATGCGTTGAGAATGCTCGACATCGTCGCATTGTCGATGCTGACATATTGCGAGGCGAGGTCGGTCACGGTGCGGGCGGCGAGCGAGGATTTGAATTGGATCGACAGGCCGTTGCCGAGCTCGGCGCCGCCGATATAGAGCGACAGCATCACCGGCAGAATCACGGCGAACTCGACAGCGGACACGGCTTCGCGATCGCGCGCGAAGCGGCGGAGATAGGAGCGGAGGCTCGATTTCGCGAGACTGGCATTCATCAATAGGGCTCGTTCTTGAACACGGCGGTCGACATCAAAAGGCGATCGCCATTGGACAGATTTGCGAGATTGAAGCCGAGCGGACCGAGCACGACCGGCCACTGATACAGGACTTGCACGACCACGATGTCGCCCGGGTTCCCGGTATTGTAGCCGAACGAATTGGTCACATTGCCGTGGGCGTCGTAGGTCAGCGTCGGCGCTCCGGTGCTGGCCGAGGAAAAGCTCGAATAGGCCTGCACGTTGATCATGAAACTGTTGCAGTTGAACAGCGCGAAGGTCTGTCCGCAGACCCAGGTCTGGAATCCTGCCTGGGTCATGTTCGACTGCTGTGCCTGGCCGGTCATGATGTAGCGGCTGGCTTGTTCGGTGGTCTCGTCAAGCACGCGCGAGGCGAAGAAGACGAGCGCGGTCTGGAACAGTGCGACCAGCATGGCAAAGAACGGCGCCGCCACCAGCGCAAACTCGACGGCGGTCGCGCCGCTGTCGCAGCGGGCGAGATTTTCGCAAGCCCGTGACCGTTTCACGCTCCGGGCGAGGTTATTGCGAAAGGCCGTAAACATG
>DASQRX010000093.1:0-30518 GCA_035642635.1 Xanthobacteraceae bacterium | reverse complement strand
CCGAAGGGCGAAGGCGGGCCTACTCGGAATAAGTTCCTGAACTGACACCATCACGGCAACGCTACCCTCCGGATGGCTATCCCCGGCCATGCCGGATAAACAGCGCTGGCGATGGCGAACGATGATTCTTCCCCTGAGATGCCGCTGTGGCGTCATCCCGCCTTTCTTCGATTCCTCTACGTGCGGATAGCCGCGTCGGTGGCGCTGCAGATCCAGGTGGTCGCGGTCGGCTGGCAGATGTACGAACTGACCGATAGCCCGTTCCGTCTCGGGCTCATCGGGCTCGTGCAATTCGTCCCGGCGATCTGTCTGTTTCCGCTCACCGGCCATGTCGCCGACCGTTTCGACCGGCGTTGGGTCACTTTCATCGGCGAGATTGTCGAGGCGCTCGCGGTCGGCGTTCTGGCCGTGGCCAATTTTAGCGGCCACCTCACGCCGGATCTGCTTCTCGCCATGGCTTTCATTGTCGGTACCGGGCGCGCCTTCGAGCAGCCGAGCGTGCAATCGGTGCTGCCCAATATCGTCTCCGCCAAGGCCCTGCCGCATGCCGTCGCCGCTTCGACGTCCGGCTCGCAAACCGCAGTCGTCGCCGGCCCCGCGCTTGGCGGTATTCTGGTCGCGCTCAGCCCGACATTGGTGTTTGCGGTCGCCGGCTTGATCTGGCTGTCTGCCGGTCTCGTCATGATCACGGTCGCGATCGAACGGACGTCGGCAGCGCGGATGCCGCTCGATCTGAAGACGCTGTTCAGCGGCGTTGCTTTCGTCGCCCGCCACAAAATCGTGCTCGGCGCCATTCTGCTCGACATGCTCGCGGTGCTGTTCGGCAACGCCATGGCGCTGTTGCCGGTGTTCGCGCGCGATATCTATGCCGCAGGCCCGCTCGGTTTCGGCATATTGCGCGCGGCGCCCGCCGTCGGCTCGATCACAACGGCGCTGATGCTGGCGCGCTGGCCGATCTCCGATCGCGTCGGACGCGTCATGTTCGCGACCGTTACGATCTTCGGCATCGGCACGATCCTGTTGGCGCTGGCGCCGAGCTTCATCTTCGCGCTAGGCGCGATGGTCATCATCGGCGCGTCCGACACGGTGAGCGTCGTGATCCGGCAGACCATGGTGCAATTGCGTACGCCGGACGAGATGCGCGGCAGGGTCTATGCGGTCAATTCGATGGCTGTTATTACCTCGAACCAGCTCGGCGATTTCCGCGCGGGAGCCGCGGCCGCGGCCTTCGGCACGATCCCTTCGGTGCTGATCGGCGGCTTCAGCATCCTTGCCGTGGTGCTGATTTCGCGAAAGGTATTCGGCGAGCTCTACAAAGCCGACCGCTATCACGTGGCGAATTCGTGACGCTGGAAGCGAAAATCGTGACACTGGAAGCGTTTTTGCTCCTGCGGCATCATAGGGTTAAATTCAACTGGCCTAAATTCTTCTTCGGGGCGCCCGAGACACGGAAGGAAAACGCATGCGAACGCTGATCATCCGCGTGATGTGGCTCGCCCTCGGACTCGGCAGTTTGGGGCTCGGCACTATTCCAATACCAGCGCACGCCGCCCCCTGCGGCGGCGATTTCGGCGCCTGGCTGGCGGGTATCAAACAGGAAGCCGCCGCGGACGGGGTGTCACAGCGGACGATCCAATCGGCGTTGGCTAACGTCACCTACGACCCGACCATTATTGCCCGCGACCACGCGCAGGGCGTTTTCCGCCAGAGTTTTGAGCAGTTTTCCGGCCGCATGGTGCCGCCGCGGCTCGCGCGCGCACGCCTGATGTTGCAGCAATACGGTTCCGTGTTCGTCCGCATCGAACAGCAATTCGGCGTGCCCGGCCCGGTGATCGTCGCCATCTGGGGACTGGAAACCGACTTCGGCGCCAATTCGGGAAAATTCCCGACCATCCGCTCGCTGGCGTCGCTGGCTTACGATTGCCGCCGGCCGGACAAATTCCGTGGTGAAGTGATCGCGGCGCTGCAGATCGTCGACCGCGGCGACATGTCACCGGCTGACATGCACGGCGCCTGGGCCGGCGAGATCGGCCAGACGCAGTTCCTGCCGTCGTCTTATCTGAAATATGCCGTCGACTACGACGGCAACGGCCGCCGCGATCTCATTCACAGCGTGCCCGACGTGCTCGCCTCCACCGCCAATTATCTGAAAGGCTACGGCTGGCAGCGCGGCCAGCCTTGGGGCGAAGGCACCGCCAATTTCCAGGCGCTGCTGCAATGGAACGCGTCGCAGGTTTACACCAAGACGGTCGCCTATTTCGCGCAACAGCTTGCCGCCACCTGGCACTGACGCGTCAAATAAGCGAACGCATCACTCGCCGAGCCACTGTTCCAGAAAAGCGCCAAGCCAGGCGCGCGCCGAATAGTCGTAGACGGCGCGGTCGGCGAAATGGGTGTGGCGCGGCCGAGCGCCGGGCAGCTCCATGCGGTCGTGTCCGCGCGTGGTCCATTTGTGCATCATGGCGTGGGTGACGTCAGGATGGAATTGCAGCGCGAAGGCGCGCCCGGCGCGGATCGCCTGCACTTCGAACGTATCGCCCTCGGCCAACAGTTCGGCGCCCAACGGCACGTCAAAGCCTTCGCGGTGCCATTGATAGACGCGTTCCGGCCAGGTCTCGACCACCGAGCGGCCGGCGGCGGTCGGGCGGATCGGGTAATAGCCGATCTCGGCTTGTCCATGCGGATGCTTGAAGACTTTGCCGCCGAGCTGCCGGGCGCACATCTGCGCGCCGAGGCAGATGCCGAGGAAGGGCTTGTTCTCCTTCATCGGCACGGCGATCCAATCGATCTCCCGGCGGATGAAGTCGTCCTCGTCATTGGCGCTCATCGGGCCGCCGAAAATGATCGCGGCACTGTGCTCGGCCATGGTCGGTGGCAGCGGCTCGCCGAAACGCGGGCGGCGCACGTCGAGCCCATATCCGAGCTGTCGCAGAGCGCATCCGATGCGGCCGGGCGTGGAATGTTCCTGGTGCAGAACGATCAGTACAGGTTCTTGCATTAGGCAGACGATTCACGTGCTTTTTAAGTTTTAGCGCGCTGATCGCTGCTGTCAAAAATGGCGAATGGCGGCGGCGATCAATTGCCCTTCATGCCCGCGGTGCGCTGATCGACAGCGCGCAGCAGCAAGGCATTGGGGGTCAAACGCATGAAGGCGGCCGCGAGCTTGTTGCCCAGCCCTGCGACCACCACACGCTGGCCGCGCATGAGGCCGTCATAGCCGATCTGCGCCACGCGGTCGGGCGGCAGTTCGATCATCTTGGCGGCGCTCGGCAGCTCCATCTTGGCGCGCGCCTGAAATTCGGTCGGCACCGGCCCCGGGCACAACGCCGTCACCCGGATGCCGCGGCCCGACCATTCCTGATGCAGCGCTTCGGTGAACGACAGCACATAGGCCTTGCTGGCATAATAGACCGCCATGCCCGGACCGGGCAGGAACGCGACAATGGACGCAACGTTGAGAAGGCCGCCGCGATGGCGCGCGAGGCTGTCGACGAAGGTCAGCGACAATTCGGTGAGCGCGCGCACATTGAGATCGACCATGCCGAGCTGCTCGTTGCGGTCGAGCGTCGCGGCCTCGCCCATCAGTCCAAAGCCGGCATTGTTGACGACGAAGTCGGGCTCGAGATCGCGCGACGACAATTCGGCGGCGATCTTTGCCACCGCATCGCGCGCTTCAAGATCGGCTGCAAGCACCGTCGGCCGCGCGTGCCCGGCTTTGGCCAGCTCATCGGCGAGTGCGTTGAGCCGGTCGGACCGCCGCGCCACCAAGACGAGCTCATGCCCATGCGCGGCAAAGATCCGCGCCAATTCGGTGCCGATGCCGGCCGAAGCGCCGGTGATCAGCGTAACCGGCTTCATGCACCGCTCCCGTCGGTTTTCCCAGCGCTCACGTCCAGAGCACCCGCCTCGGCGCCGATATCCTCGCCGCCGATGCGGCGGCGCAACTCGATCCGCTCGCGCGGCGACACGCCAAGCAGATCGGCGGCGCGCCACAGCAAATTGTCTTCGAGCTCGTCGCGGCGGCCGTCGGCATAAACGATCTCCCACATCATTGCGATGATGCGGGCGCGACCGGCCTCGTCGAGCGAGCGGTTGAGCTGATGGGTGAAATGATAGAGGTCGACGGATTCGCGTTCGACCGCGGTTGCTTTCTCGATCAATTCCGCGGTCGCGGCGTCGTCGAGCGCAAAGTTCTTCTTGATGATGGCGCGGAGCTTGTCGCCCTCGCTCGGTGACATGTCGCCGTCGATGGTCGCTGCGTGCACAAGGAGCGCCGCAGCGGCCAGCCGGTAATCATCGTCGGCGAACTGACTCGGATGCTTCTCGCCATCGACGAAATCGGAAATGAAGCTTTTGAACGATTCGAACATGAGATTTTCCCGCTCCGGCGCGCCTTATATCGCGATATCAGGCTCCCGGTTCAAGGCTGCCGCACCGCCGAGGCGCTTGCCTATTGCGGCAATTGCGGATTTCCTGAGGCTTCACGTCCTTTTTTTGGCGCAACGGTTCGCACCTATCCAACGATGCCAGCGACGGCCCGAACTCAGGTGGCGATCATCGGCGGCGGTCCGGCCGGCCTGCTGCTGTCCCATATTCTGCACAAGAACGGCATCGACAGCGTCGTACTGGAGCGGCAGAGCCGCCAATATGTCATGGAACGGATCCGCGCCGGCGTTCTGGAGGCCGGCACCGTCGACCTCCTGCGCCAGGTCGGGCTTGGCGCGCGGTTGGATCGCGAGGGCCATCCCCATGACGGCGCCGGCATCGCCTGGGAGGGCCGGCCGCAATTCTTCATCGACACCAGGAAATTCACCGGCAAAAAGATGATGGCCTACGGCCAGACCGCGATCACCGAGGACCTCTATGCGGCGCGCGACGCCGAAGGCGGACAGATCGTCGACGAGGCCGCCAATGTGCGCCTGCACGATCTGACGTCGGCGCGGCCGTTCGTCATTTATGAGAAAGACGGCGACACGTTACGGATCGATTGCGATTATGTCGCCGGCTGCGATGGCTTTCATGGTGTCAGCCGGCCGTCGATCCCGGCTGAGCTGCGCAAGACCTATGAGAAGGGCTATCCGTTCGGCTGGCTCGGCATCATGTCGGAGACGCCGCCCTACAAGGACCTTTGCTACTGCTACCACAGCCGCGGCTTCGCGCTCGCCTCGATGCGCAATCCGATGCTGAGCCGTTATTACATCCAGTGCGACCTCGATGCGAAATTGGATGACTGGCCCGACGAACGGTTCTGGCGGGAATTCAAGGCGCGTTGTCCGGAACAGATGGCCGATCAAATCGTCACCGGACCATCGATCGAAAAATCCATCGCGCCGTTGCGCAGCTTTGTGTCCGAACCGATGCGCTACGGCCGATTATTCTTAGCCGGCGACGCCGCCCACATCGTGCCGCCGACCGGAGCCAAGGGATTGAATCTCGCGGTGTCGGACGTGTTCTATCTGTCGCGCGCGCTGACCGAAGTCTTGCGCACCGGGCGCACGCACCACCTTGATTGCTATTCCGACGTGGCGCTGCGCCGTGTCTGGGGCGCGGCGCGGCTGTCGTGGTGGCTGACTATGCTGCTGCACCGCTTCCCCGACGAGACGCCGTTCGACGAAGGCATGCGGCTCAACCAGTTCGACTATTTGCAATCCTCGCAGCACGCCCAAGCGTCGCTCGCCGAGCAATATGTCGGCTTGCCGTTCGAAGACTAAGCCGCGGTGCGGCACAAAGCCTGTTTTTGGGCGCTTGCGGCCGATCCGTGCCGACCCCGTGGTCAGGACGCCCGTGGTGCACTATGAAAAGGCCCCCGCAGCTTATGGTGTGCCGGAGAACGCGCTGATGCCGACGTCACTGATCGATTCCGCCGTATTTCGCGACATTTTTTCGACCGAAGCGATGCGGCGGGTTTTTTCCGACGAGAACCGCGTCCAGAAATATCTCGACTTCGAAGCGGCTTTGGCGCGGGCGCAAGGCCGGCTCGGTATCATTCCCAAGGAGGCCGCGGACGAAATTTGTAAGCACTGCAATGTCTCCGAGATCGATTTCCAGAAGCTGAAAGTGCAGACCGAGAAGATCGGCTATCCGGTGCTGCCGGTGGTGCAGCAACTCGTCGCGCTGTGCCGCGACGGCCTCGGCGAGTGGTGCCACTGGGGCGCGACCACGCAGGACATTACCGACAGCGCCACCGTGATGCAGATCCGCGAGGCGCTGGTACTGATCGAAGGCAGTCTGGAGCGGATTTCCGACGCGCTCGCCGGCCTCGCCAAGAAACATCGCGACACACCGATGGCCGGCCGCAGCAATCTGCAGCAAGCGGTGCCGATCACCTTCGGCTACAAGATGGCGACCTTGCTGGCCGCCTTCGAGCGTCACAAGCAGCGCCTGAAGGAATTGCGCGCGCGCGTCCTGGTCGGCGAATTCGGCGGCGCGGCCGGCACGCTGTCCTCGCTCAGCGGCCAAGGGAACGGCCAAGGGCTGGCGACGCAAGTCGAGCTGATGAAGGAGCTCAAGCTTGGCCAGCCGGCGATCGCCTGGCACACCGTGCGCGATACCATCGCCGAAGTCGGCTGCTTCCTCGGCCTCATCACCGGCACCTGTGGCAAGATCGCCTTCGACGTGAAGCTGATGATGCAGACCGAAGTGGAAGAGCTCTACGAGCCGTTCCACGAAGGCCGCGGCTCGTCCTCGACCATGCCGCAGAAGCGCAATCCGATTTCCTCGGTCTATATCACCGCGCTGACCTCGGTGGTGCGCCAGCAGGCCGCCGCTCTGCTTGACGCCATGGTCGAGGATCATGAGCGCGCCACAGGACCCTGGGAAATCGAATGGATCGTGCTGCCGGAGATCTTTTCCTTCACCGCCGGCGCCTTGGCGCAGACCGAATTCGTGCTGACCGGCCTGCAGGTCGACGAGAAGAAGATGCGCGCGAATCTCGATCTGACCAAAGGCCTGATCGTATCGGAAGCGGTGATGATGGGGCTCGGCCCCTATCTCGGCCGTCAATATGCCCACGACCTTGTCTACGACATCTGCCGCAAAGTGGTCGCCACCGGCCGACCGCTGCTCGATCTCCTGGCCGAAAACGCGGAGATCACCAAACACCTCGACCGCGCCGCGCTGACAAAACTCTGCGATCCGGCGAACTATCTCGGCGAAGCCGGCGCGATGGTGGACCGGGTGCTGGCGATGCGGGGAAAGTAGCCGCCCACCACAGGCGCGCGGGGAGAAGCGAAAGGCCTCACTCCGCCGCGGCCGCCTTCGCGGCCGCCTGCTCGCGGACGAATTTGTCGACCGCCAGTTGATCGACCTTGCCGGAGCCGAGTACCGGCAATTTGTCGAGCACGATGATCTCCGCCGGGAACATCAGTTCGGAAGCGTGTTTGCCGCGCGCATAGGCGATGAAATCGGAACGCGTCGCGCCGTGCCTGTCGGTGACCATAATCAGACGCTCGCCTTTGCGCGGGTCCGGGATCGACGACACCGCGACGATATTATTGGGCCACAGCTCCGCCGCCAGCATCTCGACCGCGGCGAGCGAGATCATCTCGCCGCCGACCTTGGCGAAGCGCTTGGCGCGGCCCTTGATGGTGATAAATCCCTCGTCATCAATCGCGACGATATCGCCGGTATCATGCCAGCCGTCCGGCGGCGCTTCGAGCACGCCAGGATTGTCGGCGCGCAGATAGCCGAGCATCACGTTCGGCCCTTTGACGTAGAGCCGCCCGCCCTCTTCGACGCCTTCGACCTTTTCGAGCTTTGCCTCCATGCCGGGCAACAGCCGGCCGATGGTGCCGAACTTGTTGAACATCGGCGTGTTGAGCGCCAGCACCGGCGAGCATTCGGTCACGCCGTAGCCTTCAAGGATGCGCAGGCCGAATTTCTCGAGATAGATCTGCCGGGTCGCCGCCTTCACCGGCTCGGCGCCGCCGAGCACGTAGCGCAGCGAGCGGAAGTCGTAAGGGTTGGCGACCCGCGCATAGCCGTTGAGGAAAGTGTCGGTGCCGAACAGCGCGGTGGCGCAAATGCCGTAGACCAATTCCGGCACGGTGCGATAATGCAGCGGCGACGGATAAAGGTAGGTCGACACGCCGGAAATCAGCGGCAGAATGGTGCCCGCTGTAAGACCGAAAGAGTGGAACACCGGCAGCACGTTGAACAGCCGGTCTTCGCGCCCGAAATCGATGCGGGCCGCGACCTGTGCCACGTTCGCCAGTATGTTGCGGTGAGAGAGCACGACACCCTTCGGCAGCCCTTCCGAACCGGACGTGAACAAGATCGCCGCCCAATCGTCGGGCTTGCGGGCAACGATCGGCTTTTTCCAGCCGAGCAGGCCGCGCAGCTTGTCGAATGTATCGACGGTTTTGCGGATGTCTTCGAGATAGACAATGCGCAGCTTGGTCTGCAGTTGCGCGACGACATTATCCAGCCGGGCTTTCTCGACGAACTCGCGCGAGGTCAGGATCGTATCGAGATCGGCGGCGCGGCAGGCGGACAGGATATTGGCGGCGCCGGCGGTGAAGTTGATCATGGCCGGGACTCGCCCGGCCGACATGACGGCGAACAAAGTGACGACCGCGCCGTTCGATGTCGGCAACATGACGCCGAGCGGGCGGCCCGGAGGCGCCAGCGGCATCAGCTTGCGACCGAGGACCGAGATGCCGATCAGGAGTTTCTTGTAGGTGAGCTGGCCGCGCACCGGGTCTTCGACGGCGAGCCAATGCGGGCCGTGAGCTTTTGCCGCATCGATCAGCGCTTGCACCACGGTGCGATCGGTCGACGTGGTGCGGAAGATCATCTCCGACATGATGGTGTAAAGCGCCGCGCCCGCGGCTTGGCGGCGTTTGCGGCCCTTGAGTTCCGGATCGACCTCGAGCTTGACCGGATCGAGGACCGTGACCGTGATTTTCGGGAACAGGCGGCGGCGGACCTGCGAGTCTTTCAGCCGGCTGAAATAGGTCGCCTCCGGTCCGTCGATGCGCACCGGCACGACCATCGCGCCCGATTTATCGGCGATCATCGCCGCGCCGTCATAGACTTTCATCAAGCTGCCGGTGACGGTGATGCGGCCTTCCGGAAAGATGACCATCGTATTGCCGTCGCGTACCGCATTGATGAGGTCGCGAACCGAAAACGGCCGCAACGGATCGAGCGCCATGGTGCGCATGAATTTGAGGAACGGCTGGATCCACCAGCGCTGCGACATGGCGACATCGATGGCAAAAACCGGGCGTTTGGGCAGGATCGAGACCGCCAGCGGCGCATCGAGAAAGCTCGTGTGATTGAGCACGATGATGGCGTTGTGGCCGGCCTTGGCGATGTTCTCCAGGCCTTTGACTTCGAGCCGGAAGAAGGCGCGGAACACGATCGACAGAAAATCGATCAGCCAGTTCGCCGGCATGGTGAAGGCGATGGCGACGGCGACAAGAAGGCTCGCCGCGCCAAGCAGCGCGAACAAAACCGGCGTGCCGAAGCCTGATTTTTGCAGCACGGCGAGGATCAGCGCGCCGACCACCATGAAGGCGGCGTTGAACACATTGACCGCCGCCACCACGCGGGCGCGGCGATCGGCGCCGGCCCAGACCTGCACCGCGGTGAACACCGGCACGATGAACAGGCCGCCGGCGATCGCCAGCCCCGCCAGGTCGATGGCGATATGCAGACTGTAGGGCGAGGCGAGATAGCCGGACACGTCGATCGGACTTGTCGAGGACGTTAGTGCGGACGCCGTCCAGCCGAGATCGAGCGCGAACAGGCCGATCAGCACCGCGCCGACCAGCGTCGGCAACAGCACGATGCGTCCGGCCGCAAGCCAGGCGGCAAGGCCGGAGCCGACGGCGACCGCCACCGAGAATATGGTGAGGAAGAGCGTGACGACGCCTTCGGTGCCGCCGATATCGTGAGAGACCAGCGGCGGCAACAGCGACAGAACCAGCGCGCCGACGAGCCAGAACCAGCTGGCGACGATCGCGCCCCACAACAGCCGCGGATCGGCGCGGACTTGTCCGATCAGCGAGCCGGTGGAGACGAAGATGTTGCGGTTGATGGGAAGATCCGGCGCGCCTGCGGGAACCTTCGGGATGACGAGGCTCGACAGCCAGCTCGCCAGCGCGGTCGCGATCATCAGCCAAGCGAAATGGATCGGATTGCTGTTGCCGTTGGCGGCAAGCCCGGCGACGATGGTGCCAAGCAGAATGGCGAGGAAGGTGCCGCCCTCGATCAGCGCATTGCCGGAAGGCAGTTCGCGGCGCGGCAAGAGATCGGGCAGGATGCCGTATTTGACCGGGCCGAACAGCGACGCGAGCGTGCCGAACATGAAGACGGCTACGAACAACAAACTCAGCGAATGAAAGGCAAAGCCGGCGACGCCTACGACCGCGGCGCCGATTTCGACCAGCTTGACGCGCTGCGCGACGAAAGACTTGTCGTAGCGATCGGCAAGCTCGCCGCCGAGGCCGGACAGAAAAAAGAACGGCGCGATCAAGGTCGCACCGGCGAGCGTAATCAAGACTCCCGAATTGGCGCCGGACACTTCGTACAGAATGACGAAGACCAGCGCCGTCTTGAGAAAATTGTCGCCGAACGCCGCGAAGAACTGGCACCAGAACAGCGGCGCGAAACGGCGCGACGTCATCAGCGAAATGGACATGGTTCTGACCTAGCTCTGACTTGGCTCTGCCGGCGCTGCCGCCGTTCCTGTTCCCCGGCCGTCCGCTACTTGCTCGCCAGCGCCGGCTCCCGCGGGAGTTTAGACGCAGGCGCCCGCTTTGGCGACCGCCGGGCATAGTGACGCGGGGCTGTCGGAAAATCCCCCGTGGCGGACGCTTTTGGCAAATTCTCCCGTAAAATCAATAGCAAAGCGCTCAATTGATGGCACGGTATCAACGCCTTATTGTGCCGCCGCCTCGTGACAAAGTCCTGGCGATTTAGCGGCTTGGGCTATTCAGAGGCTTGGCAATTTAGATCGGAAAGTAAGGTTCATGCTGTACTCACTGACTACCCGGCGCGCATTCATGGTTTCGACGGCGGCGCTGGCCGGCGCCACGCTCAGCCGCGTCGCCTTCGCCGACACTTATCCGAGCCGGCCGGTCCGCATCGTGCTGCCGCTTGGCCCGGGCGGCGTCGGCGACATCAGCGCGCGCATCGTCGCCGACAAACTCAGCGACAAGCTCGGCCAGCGCTTCTTTATCGAAAACATGCCGAGCCCCGACGGACTCGTCGCCGGCCGCACCGTGCTCAATGCCGCGCCCGACGGCTATACGCTATTGCTCTTGACCGGCGGTATCGCGAGTTCAGTGCCGCAATACAGGGAATTCCCGCTGGATCTCAAATCCTTGGTGCCGATCTCCTCGATCGGCTATTTCGATTGCATGATGGTGGTCAACGCCAAATCGCCGTACCAGAATTTGACCGACTTCCTCAATGCCGCCAAGGCCAAGCCGGGCGCGCTCAATGTCGGCACGATCAGCGCCGGCGGCGTGCAGAACTTGACGGCGAATTATTTCAAGCAGGCGAGCGGCGTCAATTTCGTCATCGTGCCGTTCCGCACCACGCCGGATACGGTCATCGCGCTGATGCGCGACGACGTGCAGATGGTGATCGATTTCTACGCCGCGCTGAAATCCGGATTGGATTCCGGCGGGCTTCGCGCCATCGCCTGGACCGGACCGAAACCCTCGCCGGCGATGCCCAATGTGCCGACGGCAGGCGCGCAGGGCGTCAAGGATTTCCACGCCGCATCGTGGAATTCGCTTTATGCCAAAACCGGCACGCCGCAAACCGTGATCGACACGCTGAACAAGGCGCTGCACGACGTGCTCGCCGATCCCGACGTCAAGCAGAAGCTCCTCGCGCTTGGCATCGATTCACGCGCCAGCACGCCGGCCGAGATGGATCAGCAATTGCAGAACGACGTGAAGCAGTGGGCCGAGGTGATCGACCGCGCCGGTATTGAGAAGAAGTGAGCCGCGGCGACCGGTCAATATGTCCCGGCTCAAGGTTGCCACCGAGGCAGATTACGCCATTGATTGCGCGCCCAGACGATGCCTGAGAGGAATTCGAAGTCGAAATGGCAGGCGAGCAATCAATAGGGATTTGACGCTGCGGGCAGAGCCTGTCCAGAGCCTGTCTCAAATCTGACAGGACAAATGCGGCCGGCGCCCTCAAAACCCCGGCGCCCGCTCGACCTGATCGTACCAGTCAAAGCCCATGTCTTTGACGATGCGGTTGCTCATGACGATGATGCGGCAGTCCTCGCCGGGCTTGGCGAAATGCTGATGCATGGTGAAGGGCGGGATGTAGACGTAGTCGCCGACGGTCCATTCGAATTTCTTCGGCGTATCGGCCCATTGCCAGTCGAAAGCTTCGAGGCAGTCCCACTTCAGATCCCAGTGCAGGTCGTAGCCGGAGCCCTCGACCACGAAGAACAATTCCTCCCACATGTGGCGATGCTTGCCCGACTTCTCGTCGTCCTTGAGGAACTGCATATAGGCTTCGATGCAGCATTCTCGGGTGTGCATTTTCTGATTCACCAGGTGCTTGATCAGGCCGTCGGGCGAGCGCTCCCACGGCATGTCCTTGGCCTTGATGACATTCGGCAGCGTCGCATAGTCGGCGCGGAACTTTTCCGACTCGATCACCGCTTCGGCGAGGAAATTGCTGCTGGCTGAGCCCGACAGCGCGGCTTGTTTGTCTTCGAACGACGGCATGATTTTCCCAAATCCTCAGAGGTCGGTCGGCGGGTGAAATTCCGTGATCCCGGGCGGCAATTTGTCGGTCGGCCACTCCACCATCTTCTGAAACAGTAGATGCATGAACAAAAACAGCGGCTTCGCCTTGAACACCAACAGGATGCAGGATTCCTTCTCATCGTCGTTGAAGTGCTGGTGCACGCAACCGTTCTCGACCAGCATCACGTCGCCGGCTTCCCATTTCATGTAGCGGCCGTCGTGCACGTCGTGGCCGTGGCCCTTGAGCACGTAGAACACCGCGCTGTTGAGATGGCCGTGCTTCTGGCCGGCATTGAGCGGCGCATAGCATTCGATGTGGGATTCGATCGACTGCACGATGTTGACCGCGCTCGGCGAGATCACGTGCTTGCCGTACATCGCCGGGCCCCCTTTCCAGGGATGATCCTTGGATGAGTAAACGCGCGGCTCTTCGAGCAACTGCTTGTAGACGTGGCTATAGGTGCCTTCGAGCGCGCGAACGAAGGTGCGCTTCTTGGCCCAGCGTTCCCATTTGCCGTGCTTGATCTCGTCGGCATCCTCCTGGGACGGCTTGTTGTGGCCGAGCCCCGGGGCTTCGTGTTCGAGCATTCCAGTCATGCGCGCTCCGTATTTTCGCGGTGCTGCGGCAGACGCGGGTTCCGTTACGAAATCGTGGAAAATCGCCCCGCGCGGCGCTTCGGTGTGGTCCTTACGGGATTTCCGGAAAGCGCGCAATCGCGAGCGACGGCGCTGCTTCCGGCGCCAGACGGCGATGGCGGCAGCCATGCTGGCACAGCGCGCGCGAGGCGTTAGAATGGACACGCTACGATGGCGGATAATCAAATCGGGGAGGACGTGAAATGAGGTTGCAGGCGAGGGGGAGAAGCGCGCGGATCGCGGCTGCGATTGGCGGGCTCGCGGCGCTCCCCGCGGTCGCGGCGCTCGCGCTCGGGCCCGGGACGGCACGCGCCGAAGATCCCGCGGCCTTCTACGCCGGCAAATCGATCGACCTGCAGATCGGCTACAGCGTCGGCGGCGGCTATGACCTTTATGGCCGGCTCCTGGCGCGGCACCTCGGCAAGCATATTCCGGGAAATCCGACCATCGTGCCGAAGAACATGGAGGGCGCGGGCAGCCTCCGCCTCGCCAATTTTCTGTATGCGGCGGCGCCGCGCGACGGCACCGTGATCGGCACGACGGCCCGCGGCATCGCCTTCGACCCCCTGCTCAACCAGAACGGCGCGTCCTACGACGCGACGAAATTCTCCTGGATCGGCAGCGCCAATAACGAAGTGAGCGTCTGCGTCGCGCTGACGAGTACCGGCATCTCCAAGTTCGACGAGCTCTATACCAAGTCGTTGACCATCGGCTCGACCGGCGTTGCTGATGACACCTATCAGTTTCCGGCGGTCGTCAATTCGGTGCTGGGAACGAAATTCAAGATCATCACCGGTTATCCGGGCGGGAATGACGTGAGCCTTGCCATCGAGCGCGGCGAGGTCGACGGCCGCTGCGGCTGGTCGTGGTCGAGCTTGACGACGACGCGGCCGACTTGGGTCGCGACCAAAAAGGTCGTCGTCCTGGTGCAGATGTCGCTTGCCAAGCATCCCGAACTGCCCGACGTGCCGCTGATCATGGATCTGGCCAAAACCGAGGAGCAGCGCCAAATTTTCAGGCTGATCTTTTCCCGCCAAGTGATGGGCCGGCCGTATCTCGCGCCGCCCAGCATCCCCGCCGATCGTCTCGCGGCGCTGCGCAAGGCGTTCGACGACACCATGGCCGACAAGGATTTTCTCGCCGACGCCGATCAGAATAAAATCGAGATAAATCCGGTGTCCGGCGAACAAATCCAAGCGCTGGTCAAGGAAGGCTACGAGACCCCGCAGGACGTGGTGAAGAAAGCCTCGGCGGCGTTGCAGTAGCGTTCGTCATTCCGGGGCGCGTGCCAGCGGCACGCGAACCCGGAATCCATAATCACGAAAAGTCAGGGCTACGAACGGCGGTGACTTTGTCGGCACCACAGGGAGTATGGATTCCGGGTTCGCGCCTTTGGCGCGCCCCGGAATGACGCGCTAAACCAAGCGCGTGTATTCGCGCAGCGCCGGGAACAGATCGCCGAGCAGCGATTGCGGCCAGGCGACCTGCAGGCCCCATTGAAACACGACCCAGCAGAGAAGGGTCGTCCCTAAGGCATAGCCAAGCGAATTGAGCCGCGGTTCGCCGAAACCGAAGCTCATATAGGCGAAGACGAACACCGCGATCGCGGGAATGAATCCGATCAGCGCCACGAGCGCAATAAACGCCGCCATCCAGGCGAAGAACGAGATTGAACGCCACCGCGCGACATCGTCGGTTACTCCGAGATCGTTGACATGCGCGCTCACCTTTTGCGCACTCCCTATTTGGGTGCTCACCTTCAAGCCGGAATCGACGTGAGCGGCCACGGCCTGCTGCGGGCCGAACAGCTCATAGACCAGGTTGAGCACGGCCGCGACCAGTGCCATGCCGCAAGCGGTAAGCGGCACGAGCTTGGCGTCACGCGGCCAGTTCGCCGACGAGACGATCGCTGAAACGATCAGCACGATAACGGCAAGCGAGAAGGCGGACGCTGAGCCGAACTGCATCTTGCGGCTGCCGACCTGGCGGAACTCTGTGATCAGCGTCGTGACGATCTGCGAGATCGGCCGGTACAGCGCCCAGACGACGCAAGCGAGGATCGCCAGCACCGCCGGCCGGTACAGCCAGCCCCAACCGTAAAGCTGCGTCGAGATGAACAGATAGCGCTCGAAAATGGCGCCGACCACGATGCCGAGCACCATCGGCGGCCGCGGCCAGCCGAGCCGCTTCATGATCCAGCCGACCACGCCGAAGAACAGCAGCGAATAAAGATCGCCCCAATCGTGCTCGCCGTCGAAGGCGGCGACGAAAACCAGCGCGATGATCACCGGCAACAGAATCTCTGGCCGGATGCGCGATATCTGCGCCAGCCAGCCGCTGCACAGAATGCAGATCACGGCGCCGATGACATGGGCCAAGGTCAGGCTCCAGACGATCATGTAGGTCAGATCGAGATGCTTGGTCAGCATGTCCGGCCCGGGCGTCAGCCCGTGCATGAGAAATGCGCCGAGCAGGATCGCCATCGAGGCGCCGGCCGGCACGCCGAACGCAATGGTCGGCACCAGGTGGCCGCCCTCTTTGGCGTTGTTCGAGGATTCCGGCGCGATCACACCGCGCACGTCGCCGGTGCCGAAAGTTTCCGAATTCTTCTCGGTGCGCTGGGCATAGCCATAGGCGATCCAGTCGATCACCGCCGAGCCGATGCCCGGAATGGCGCCGAGCCCGGTACCGAGCACGCCGCAGCGCAGGACGAGCCACCAATTACGGCCAACATCGCGCACGCCTTCCCATTGGCTCGATAGGTTGATTTTTGGCGCATTGTCGCCGGCAATGCGCTTGCGCGACACCGCAAGCTCGGCGAGTTCCGGCAGCGCGAAAATGCCGAGCGTCGCCGGAATGAGCGGCACGCCGTCCCACAGATAGAGCCAGTCGAAAGTCCAGCGCAGCGTACCGCTTTGCGCGCGCGAGCCGACCATCGCGATCATCAGCCCGAGGCCGGCGGCGGTGAGCCCCTTCAGCGGCGCGCGGCCGGATAAGGTCGCCACCATCGACATGCCGAACAACGTGAACGCCAACAGCTCCGGCGAGCCGATGGACAACATGATCGGGCGCAGGACCGGAATGCTGATCGCCAAGACGACGGCGCCGACAATGCCGCCGGCGAGCGACGAGGCAAAGCCGGCACCGAAGGCGCGCCCGGCTTCGCCTTTGCGCGCCATGGCGTGGCCGTCGATAACGGTTGCGGCGGCGCCGACATGGCCGGGCACGCCGAACAGCACGGCGGTGATGAAATCCGACGACGTGATCACCGCCGCCATGCCGAGCAGCAGCGCGAAGGCGGTATATTCATCGAGATTGTAGGTGAACGGGATCAGCATCGCCAAACCGACAATGCCGCTCAGGCCCGGCAGCACGCCGATGGCAAGCCCGATTAGAACGCCGACAATCAATAGAAGCAGGCGCGACGGTTCAAGCAGGAGTTGCAGCGCGTGGATAGCGCTGGCCAACATATCCGGCTGCATGTGGCGATTACTCCCCTTGGCCCCGGCGGCATCCCGTCCGAAACCGGCAATGGCGTCAAGCCCATAACAGCCGCCATGACGGCCACCATGATAGCCGTGTTAGGGTGATGCTAGACTAGCCTATTGCCGCAGGGCCCCGAGGCGCTGTGCAGCAAGGCAAAAGCGGCAAGCAGGGCGGAAATGCCAACCGAGGAAGGATCAGGCGTGGAGAGCGAAACTAAGCGGGGAATTGCGCGTCTTGGACTTGGTCTTGGATTTGTTCGCGTCATCGCGGCCGCTTTGGTTGCGGTCATCGCACCCGCCGCCGTCGTCTTCGCGCAGAGCGTCGAGGAATTCTACAAGAACCGCAATATGGACCTCTTTATCGGTTACTCGACCGGCGGCGCCTATGACTTCTATGCCCGCGTGATCGGCCGCCATATGGGCGCGCACATTCCCGGCAATCCGACGCTGGTGCCGAAAAACATGGAAGGCGCTGGCAGCCTTCGCCTCGCCAACTTTCTCTATCGCGTCGCGCCTCAGGACGGGTCGACGCTCGGCACGATCGGGCGCGGCATCGCTTTCGACCCGCTGTTGATCGGCCAAGGCGACGCCTTCGATGCGCAGAAATTCTCATGGATCGGCAGCGCCAATAACGAAGTCAGCGTCTGCGTGGCGATGAAGGATTCCGGCATCACCAAGTTCGATGACCTGTTCACCAAGGAGCTCACCGTCGGCGGCACCGGCACCTCAGCCGACACCGACCAGTTCCCGCGCGTGCTCAACGGCATACTCGGCACCCATTTCAAGATCGTCGAAGGCTATCCGGGTGGCAATGACGTCGTGCTGGCGATGGAGCGCGGCGAGGTCAAAGGCCGCTGCGGCTGGTCATGGTCGAGCGTGAAGACGACCCACAAAGACTGGCTCGACGACAAGCGCATGACCGTGCTGGTGCAGCTGTCGCTCGCCAAACATCCCGAAATGCCCGACGTGCCGCTGATCACCGATTTCGCCAAGACCGACGAGCAACGGCAAATCCTGAAAATGATCTTCGCCCGCAACGTGATGGGCCGGCCCTATGTGGCGCCGCCCAATCTGCCGGCGGATCGGCTCGCTGCGCTGCGCCAGGCCTTCATGGACACGATGAAGGACAAGGATTTTTCGGCCGAAGCCGACAAGGCCGCGCTCGAAATCAATCCGGTCTCCGGCGAGGATGTCGAAAAACTGGTCAAGGACGTCTATGCGACGCCGCCCGAGATCGTCGCCAAAGCCAAGACGGCCGCGGCGACGCGGTGATGCGTCGGCGCTAAAGCTCCAACGTCCCGCGCATCATCGGCGCGCAGCGGCCGCCGATCGAGAGCGCGGTGATCGCGCCGTTGCGCCTTTCGGCAGAAGCCTCGAGCAGGCTCGGACGGCCCATGTCTAGGCCCTGCGCAATACGCAGCTGCAGCGTCAGATCGGGCTCGGGGCGCAGGCTCGCCAATAGTCCCACCAGCGCGACATTGGCGCTGCCGGTCGCCGGGTCTTCGGGGACGCCATAAAGGGGCGCGAACATGCGGGCCTGAATATCGATGCTGCCGCTCTGGTCTTTGACATACAGCAGGATGCCGGTCGCGACATCGGCCATGATATGCGCCGCAAATATCTCCGGGCGCGGTTGCGCCTTGGCGAGCGCCGCTCGCATCTTCAACTCGGCGAAGACAAAGGCCGCGCCGCAGGATGCCACGCAGGGCGCGTGATTGGCGGTCTCGATATCGTCCGTGTCGAGCGAACACGCCGTTGCAATCAAGTCCGGCGCGATCGCCGTGCCGCGAGCGAGCGGCCGCGGCGGCGCCAGGCGCGCGCCGACGATAGCGCCGCCGTCCTTGATCAAATCAAGCCGCACCAAGCCGGCTTTTTCCTCGAACACAACCTGATCCTGGAAGGCACCCTTGGCTTCGGTCGCCAGCACAAAGGCGGTACCGACATTGGGGTGCCCGGCAAACGGCATCTCGGCGCGCGGCGTGAAAATCCGCACTTCGGCGTCATGCGCGGCGTCTTTCGGCGGCAGCACGAATGTCGTCTCGGCAAGATTGAACTCGGCCGCGATGGCTTGCATCTGTTCGGTCGTAAGCCCGTGCGCGTCGAGCACAACTGCCAGCGGATTGCCGCCGAATTTCCTGTCAGTGAAGACGTCGACGGTGACAAATTCGAGGCGCATCTAAGATCCCTCGCCAATGAGCAGCCGGTCCGAATCGTCCTTCAGCGCCACCCCCGACAGGCCGCGCGCCCGCATGGCGCGGAGCAGATGCGTCAGCTTGAAACTGGCGGATTCGTAGTCAATGCCTTCGGGCCGAATGTTCGAAATGCAATTGCGTTCGGCATCGGTGGTCTGCGCCTGCGGTTGCCACGTCAGATAAGCGCCCATGCTGTCGGGCGCCGACAATCCTGGGCGTTCGCCGATCAGAACCACGGCGCACTCGGCGGACAGTGTGGCCGCAACGACGTCGCCGACGGCGACCCGCCCGTAACGCACGATGACCAGCGGCGCGATCTTCCAGTCTCCGGCGCGTAGCGCCGGTATTGCGCGCGACAGGACCGGTTGCGCGTGAAGCGCAACGGCGCGCGCCGACAAGCCGTCGGCGATGACGAACACGACATCAAAGTCACCGCGATGCGCCTTAAGCGCGGCATCCGCACCGGCGACGAGCTGTCGGCCGAGGTCTGGCCGCATCAAATAAGTCTGCCGATCCCCCGCCGCGCTGGCGGTGGCAATCACCGGAGCGCCGAGCCCGGCCAAATCCGCCGCCAATTTCGCTTCATCGAGCGGCGCATGCACCGCATCGCGGGCGCGGGCATGGGCGAGCTGAAAGTCGAGCATGTCGCGGGTCGCCACCGACGCTCCCGCACGGCGCAGCCCGATGCGCGCCGCCGTCAGCCGGCGTAAGTCATTCCATATTTCATTCTCAGGCTTCATCCGTCAGCAACGCGCGGAAATTGTGTGGCAGGCTCTTGGGGCGGATGCGGTCGGCCGTGTCGATAAAACCCTGCCGCCTAAGCCAGGCTTCGAATTCCGGCGCCGGACGGCGGCCGAACAGATCGCGCATGGCGAGCGCGTCATGAAACGAGGTGCTCTGATAGCCGAGCATGATGTCGTCGGCGCCCGGCACGCCCATGACGAAATTGACCCCTGACGCGACCAGGAGCGCCAACAGCGCATCCATATCGTCCTGATCGGCTTGCGCATGATTGGTGTAGCAAACATCGACGCCCATCGGCAGACCTAAGAGTTTCCCGCAGAAATGATCCTCGAGCCCGGCGCGCGTGATCTCTTTGCCGTCGAACAGATATTCCGGGCCGATGAAGCCCACGACGGTGTTGACCAGAAGCGGTTTGAACGCGCGGGCCACCGCATAGGCGCGCGCTTCGAGCGTTTGCTGGTCGGCGCCATGATGGGCATTGGCCGAAAGCGCGCTGCCCTGCCCGGTCTCGAAATACATCACATTGTCGCCCGCCGTGCCGCGGCGCAGCGAGAGCGCTGCGTTACGCGCTTCTTTCAGGAGCGCCAGATTAATGCCGAAGCTTTTGTTGGCTGCCTCGGTGCCGGCGATCGACTGAAACACGAGATCGACCGGCGCGCCTTGGCCGATCAGGCCGAGCGTGGTGGTGACATGCGCCAGGACGCAAGCTTGCGTCGGGATGTCGAGCTTTCCGATAATCTCATCGAGCATCGCCAGCAGTCTGTGCGTGCTCGCCGGACTGTCGGTCGCCGGATTGATACCGATCACCGCATCGCCCGAGCCGAGGAGAAGCCCGTCGAAAATGCTGGCCGCGATGCCGCGCGTGTCGTCGGTCGGATGATTGGGCTGCAGCCGCACCGATAGCCGCCCGGGCAGGCCCAATGTGCTGCGGAATGCCGTCACCACCGAACATTTCGCCGCGATCGCCATCAGATCCTGCAACCGGCAGATCTTGCTCGTGGCCGCGGCCATTTCGGGCGTGAGGCCGGGCGCTAGCGCCGACAAAACCGGAGTGGTCGTCTCGTCGGCGAGCAGCCAGTCGCGAAAACCGCCGACCGTCAGATGCGCAACCGGCGCAAAGGCCGTGCGATCGTGGCTGTCGATGATAAGACGAGTAACCTCGTCGCTTTCGTAGGGGACGATGGCTTCGTTCAGAAAGGTCGCGAGTGGCAGATCGGCGAGCGCGAATTGCGCGGCGACACGCTCCTCGCCGCTATCGGCGGCCACCCCCGCAAGCTGATCGCCGCTGCGCAGCGGCGAGGCCTTGGCCAACAGCGTATTAAGATCGGCGAATGCGTAGCGGCGGATCCCGATCGTCGAGCTGTACATAACAGGGTCTCGAGAATTGAATAAGCTCGCCGCGATTATACGAACTCTCAGCAGTTTGCGAGCGGGGAGATTTAGGCGGCATGCCGCCTCTCCATCAATTGGCGGTGTCGAAGCCAACCGTAATGCTGACGTGCAAGGTGTCCTCGCCGGCGGAGATCGGCACCGGCGCCGCCATGGCGGCCGGCATGCGCGCCATCTTCATCATCGGCGGCGCGTTTTCGGAATCTTCCATGATCCAGGCGACGCGGCCGAGCGTCAGGCCGGATGCCTTGGCATAGAGCTCCGCCTTGTGCCGCGCGTCGGCGACCGCTGATTCGCGCGCCTGGTCGAGCGCCTTTGCCGGGTCGGCGTGCAAGAATTCGATATTGCCGACATTGGTCACGCCGGCTGCGACCAGCCGTTCGAGGATATCGCCGACCTTGCCGATATCGCGGATCGTCACGGTGACTTGGTTGCTGACATTGTAGCTTGAGAGTTTGGCTTCGCCATGCGGGTCCGGCGACGTGTAAATCGGCTGGATCGAGAAACGCGACGTCTGGATGTCCTTTTGCGCAACGCCGGAATCAAGAAGCGCGGCTTTGATCGCGGCCATGATCTTGGAATTCGTATCGATCGCCTCTTGGACGGATTTGCCGCGCGTCGTGACGCCGCCGTTGATCTCGGCAAAGTCCGGCACCACGCTGACGCTGCCCTCGCCGATCACGATGATCCGTCCCTCGGGCGGCGATTGTGACTGAAGCGATGGCGCGGTTGACGGCTGTTGCGCTTGCGCACTCGCCGCACAGGCCATTGCCGCGAGCATGGCAGCGCCGGACAGAAACGAAACGACCCGAACAAGACGTAGTGCTGCGCAAGGCGATGCAGTCATAACGACCCCCTGAATTAGGCATAAATGTTCGAACGGAGGCGCGCCGGAACGCCGTCGATTTAGATCGAATTACGACCCGCAGGCGAGCGCACGATCCGCGAGCCGGCAATGATCGAGCGGCTTGCCGTCGATGTCGAACAGCGTGCCGGTCCAAGTCGTCGCATCGAGGCGGTCCCACACCATGTAGCCGAAATCGGATTCGGTCTTGGCATTGACGACCTTGCCGCCGTTGATGTCTGCGCCAATCACGCTGGCCTTAGGCTTGCCTTCGAGATTGTCGCCGCCGGTGCCGACGACAAGCTGCGGCGGCCGGACGCTGCCGAAATCCACGGCCTGGAAAAAATGGATGTGGCCGGCGACATACATCCGCACGCTTGCCGGCATGTCGGCGCCGAGCGCCGCCTGCAGGACCTTGTTCGAGACGATATTGACCGAAGGGTCGGCCGGCTTGGCGAGCATGGCGTTAATCGGCTTATGCGTGACCAGCCACGCATTGTTCGGGATCTTGGCGAGCGTGTCAGTGAATTGACCGCGCACAATCGGAACCTGTTCGCTGTCTTCGCCCGCGGTATCCTTGACTTTGGCGCTGTCCACAACGACGAGGGCAAAGTCGCCGAGCCGCACCACGTAATCGCCGGTCAAATCGCGGCAGGCCTTTTCCATCGGCATTGGATCGAGAAACCGGAACCAGCCTTCGCCGGCGCGGCTGCAATCCTCGTGATTGCCGCGCACCATGACCCATGGCGCGGCAGCAAAAAGCGGGGCGGCGGGTAGAAAGAAATCCGCATTCCAGGGCGCCCAGCCATAGCCCGATGGGCTGCCGGCACAGCCGGCATTGCCGGCCGGGCATTGTTCCTCGCGGTATTCGTAATCGCCGACATGCACCACAAGATCGGGACGGGCCGCGACGGCGAGCGTTGCGATTTTTGCGAACGGCCAGGCCTTGGGGTCGTTGCAAGCCTGCCAGGCGTCGCCAGTTTTGAGCCGGCAGCCGGTGTCGCCGAACATCACGACGCGCTGCGGATTGGGCCGCGGCAGCGGCAGCGGCTTGTCATCGAGGATGGCCGAGATCGCGCCGGGCGGGACCGCGACCTCGCAGCCACGCACCGGGAATTGCGCCGCGCTGACATTGCCGAAACTCTGCCCCGGCTCGGAGCGGACGTTCATTGGCACCGTGGCGCCATCGAAGGTGACCGACGGGCACGCATCCTCGGTGATCGCGCGCACGCTCGATGAGCCGTCCGGCCCGAGCTGCACCCATTGCGCCAGGATTTTTGCTTGCGCCTGCGACAGTGCCGCTAGCATGGCGGCGACGGCAATAATGACAGTGCACAAAGCGCGCTTGCGCTGTTTCATGGTCGTTCCCTCGGCCGCCAATGCGCCGCCGCCGGACCATAATACAATTCTGACGACAAATATGCGTCGCGGGTGCGAGGCCGAACGTCCGTCAGGAATTCTGCTTCGCCCGCCCGATCCGCCTTGGCCCCTGATCGGTGACGCCGAGATGGGTCTCGAGCGCCGCCCGGTCGGCGATGAGCGTTCTGCTGTCGGCCGCGTGGACCACGCAGCCGCGCTCCAGAATAATGGCGCGGTCGGTGACCGGGAGAATCTTCTTGGCGTTCTGCTCGACGAGGATCGCCGACACGCCCTCGTCGCGCAGGATGCGGCGCAGCGCCGCCAGCAATTCGTCGACGATGATCGGAGCCAAACCCTCGAGCGGCTCGTCGAGCAGCAAGACGCGCGGGTTCAGCACCAGCGCGCGGGCAACCGCAAGCATTTGCTGCTCGCCGCCAGAGAGCTGATTGCCCAAATTCTGCCGCCGCTCCGCGAGCCGCGGGAACATCGTATAGACCTTGTCGGGGGTCCAGCGGCCCGGCTGCGCCACCGCGGTGAGATTCTCCTGCACCGTGAGCGATTTGAAAATGTTGCGTTCTTGCGGCACCCAGCCGATGCCGATATGGGCGCGCTGCTCCGGCCGCAACCGCGTAATATCCGTGCCGTCGAGCGCAATCTTGCCGCCGAAATAATGGGTGACCCCGACGACGCTATTGATCAGCGTCGTCTTGCCCATACCGTTGCGGCCAAGGAGCGCGATCGCCTCGCCCTCGCGCAGCGACAGCGAGACGTCGGAGAGGACGACGGCTTCGCCATAGCCGGCGCATAATTGCTCGATGGTCAACAGATCAGCCATCGACATCCTCGCCGAGATAGACCGCCTTGACGCGGGGATCGCGCGCCACGTCCTCCGGCGCGCCGTCGACGAACAGCGCGCCATTGACCAGGACGGAGATGCGGTCGGCGAAGGAGAACACGAGATCCATGTCGTGTTCGATCAACAGCACGGTGACTTCCGCCGGCAGCGCCGCGATGGTGGCGAGCAACTCATGACGCTCAGCCTCCGGCACGCCGGCGGCCGGCTCGTCGAGCAACAGCACCTGCGGCCGGCAGGCGAAGGCGAGCGCGATCTCAAGGAGCCGCTGCTTGCCGTAGGGCAGCACGGCGACGCGCTCCAGCATGACATCGGTGAGCCGGAAGCGCTCGATGATCTCGACGATCTCGTCGGTGACGGCGGATTTGGTGCCGACGATCCGCCACCAATCGGCGCCCGAGCCGAGCCGTTCGGAGACCACAAGCCCGACCGATTCGAGCGGCGTGAGATCGGGGAACAACTGGTTGATCTGGAACGTGCGCGCCATGCCGAGCCGCACCCGCTCGTGCGGCGAGGTATCGGTGATGTCGCGGCCTTCGAGCACGATGCGGCCGGCGCTCGGCTTGAGCACGCCGGTGAGAAGATTGATGAAAGTGGTCTTGCCGGCGCCGTTCGGCCCGATCAAAGCGTGGCGCGCACCCTTCTCGACCGCGAGATTCACGTCACTGGTGGCGACGATGCCGCCGAAGCGCTTTTCAAGCCCGGTGGTTTGCAGGATCGGCATCGCTTACTTCCCGTCCGGCGCGGCGAGCTTCGCCGGGCGCGCCACCATACGGGCGCCGAGATTTTCTATTGTGGCTCGCGCTGACGCGATCCAGCCTTGCATGCGGTCGCGGCCGATCAAGACGATGGTGACCAGCACCAGGCCGATCCAGAACTGCCAATATTGCGGCGTCAGATTGGCGATCCAGTCCTGCAAGAATTTGTAGATCACGGCCCCAATCAGGCCGCCATAGAGATAGCCGGTGCCGCCGATGATGAGCACGAGCAGAAGATCGGCCGAGCGATCGAGCGAGAACACGTCGAGCGAGCAGAATGCCGTGGTCTGCGTGAGCAGCGCGCCGGCGATCCCGGCGATGCCGGCGGAAAACGTGTAGATCGCGACCATCCGCCATTTGACCGGGATGCCAATGGCGGAAGCCCGCAGCGGATTGCCTTTGACCGAGCGCAGCGACAGGCCGAACGGCGAATAGACGACGCGGCGCGCGATCACAAAGCAGATAAACAACACGATCAGGCAATAGACATAGCCGTTGTGGCCGTAGAGATCGAAGCGGAACCGGCCGAGGATCGGTTCGATATCGACGCCCTGCAGCCCGTCGGCGCCGCCGGTGATGTTGGAATAGCGATTGGCGACTTCGCCGAGCATCAGGGCGACGCCGAGCGTCACCATCAGGCGCGTCAGGTCGGAGCCGCGCAGCACCAGGAAGCTCGTGACAAAGCCGAGTGCGGCGGCAACAAAGCCGGCGGCGATGAGCGCCAGAATAGGCTCGGTGATGACGCCGTATTTGGCGACCAGGCCGGCGAAATAGCCGGCGGAGCCGAAAAACGCCGCCTGGCCGAGCGAGATGATGCCGGCATAACCGAGGATCAGATCGAGCGACAGCGCGAACAGCGCCAGTATCGCGGTGTCTTTGAGGATCAGATATTTGCCGGGAAACAACCAGATGGTGGCAAAGGCGAAGACCCAGAACGCGATCTCAAGCGGCGACCAGCGGGCGCGGCGCTTGAGATAGGCGGCGACTTGATCGGTGAGAACGGTGTCCGTCATCGACTGTCACCGCGCCGTCGAGCGGGCGAACAGGCCCTGCGGACGCCAGATCAGGACGACGATCATGATGGCGTAGATCACGAAGGCGCCGAGCTTGGGCACATAATATTTGCCGGCGACGTCGCCGATGCCGAGCAGGATCGAAGCGAGGAACGGGCCGGTGATGCTCGAGGTGCCGCCGACCGTCACCACGATCAGAAAGTAGATCATGTATTTGAGCGGAAAGGTCGGATCGAGGCCGAGGATTTCGGCGCCGAGCGCGCCGCCCAGGCCGGCAAGTCCCGAGCCAAACGCAAAGGTGATGCCGAACACCGCGCCGACATTGATGCCGAGCCCGCGCGCCACGCGCTGATCGTCGACCGCGGCGCGCAGCCGGCTGCCGAACCGCGTCTTGGTCAAGATCAGCTGCAGCGCGATGGTGAGCAGACCGCACACCGCGATGATGAGGAGGCGGTATTTGCCCATGCCGATGCCAGCCACATTGATCTGGCCCTGCAAGGCGTCGGGGATCTGCACGAATTGTTGCGACGAGCCCATCGTGTAATCGACCGCCGCGACCGACATGAAGACGAGCCCGATGGTGAACAGCACCTGGTCGAGATGGCTTCGGGCATAGACGTGAACATAGAGCGTGCGCTCGAACAGGCCGCCGAGGAGCGCCGTGACCAGAAAAGCGAGCGGCAGCCCGAGCGCGAACGGCACGCCGAAGTGGTTGACCAGGATGACGGTGCAATAGCCGCCCGCCATGGCGAAGGCGCCGTGGGCGAGATTGATGAAATTCATCAGGCCAAGCGTGACGGAAAGCCCGCAGGCCAGCACGAACAAGAGCATGCCGTAGGCGACGCCGTCGAACAGGATGGTCAGCATGATTTACTCAACGCCCGTGCCCCACTCCTTCGTCCCGCGCGCGGGAGAAGGCATCAGCGGCCCTTGGCCACCGTAGCTCAACTTAGACCGCCGATGCACGGCACCGGCTGTGATAAGGGGGCGTCTTCGTTCGGCTCGGAACAGCGGCGGGGCCCCCACCCCGCTCGCTTTCCCGACGTGTGAAGCTTACTTCGCCGCCGCGGCCTTGATCGGATCCTTGACCGACGGGAAGGTGGCGAATTCGACATTATAGAGTTCGCCGTTCTTCTTCTGCACCTTGCGGATATAGACGTTCTGAATGATGTCGCGGGTATCCGGATCGATCGAGATCGGACCGCGCGGGCTCTCCCAGGCCATGCCCTTCATGGCGGCGATGAGCGAATCGCCGTCGGTCTTGCCGCCGGTCTTCTTCAGCGCCTCGTACATCAGATGCATGCCGTCGTAGCCCGACACCGCCATGAAGTTCGGCCGCATGCCGTTGTTGGCTTTCTCGAACGCGGCGACAAACGCCTTGTTGGCCGGCGAATCGTGATCGGCCGAATAGAAATGCGCGGTGGTGGTGCCGATCACCGCGTCGCCCATGCCGTTGACGAGATCGTCGTCGGTGACGTCGCCCGGGCCGATGATCTTGATGCCGGCTTTGTCGAGGCCGCGCTCGACGAATTGCTTGACGAAGACGCCGCCTTGACCCGACGGCACGAAGACGAAGATCGCATCGGGCTTGGCGTCGGCGGCGCGTTGCAGGAACGGCGCGA
Organism: Xanthobacteraceae bacterium; assembly: GCA_035642635.1. GTDB lineage: Bacteria > Pseudomonadota > Alphaproteobacteria > Rhizobiales > Xanthobacteraceae > BOG-931. The sequence goes on along the minus strand of DASQRX010000093.1, from coordinate 2,898 downwards.
AATCCGGATTAGCCAGCGGGAAGGTGATGGAGTCGACAATCTGGCCGCCCTTGGCGGTGAATTCGGCGGCGAAGGATTTTGCCGCGTCTGCCCCCGGCGCATAGTCGGACACCATGCTGACGACTTTCTTGATGCCGTTCTGCGCCGCCCAATCGGCCATCGGCACCGTCGATTGCGCGAGCGTAAAGCTGGTGCGGGCGATGTAGTCGGATTTCTGCGTGATGATCGACGTGCCGGCCGCGGTGACGATCTCGGGCGTCTTCGATTCGGTCGCGAGCGGGGCGACCGCCATGGCGGCCGGCGTTACGCCGAAGCCGGCGAGGAACGTCACCTTGTCGTTGACGATCAGATCCTGCGCGATGCGTTTGGTGTTGTCGGGAACGGCGCCGTCGTCCTTGATGATGAGCTCAACCTTCTTGCCGGCGACGGTGTCACCTTGCTGCGCCATGAACAGCTTGACCGCCGCCGAAATCTGTTTGCCGGTCGATTGTTGCTGACCCGTCATCGGCAGAATGAAGCCAATCTTGACGTCTTGCGCCTGCGCGCCGCCCGCCATTGCGAGCGCAGCAACAGCGCCTGCGCCGATCAAAAAATGCTTGAATTTCATGGGTTTCCTCCCGGAGCCTTAGCACAGATAGCGATTGGCGCGCATACCAACATCACGCCGGGAGGTTTGTCCAGTCAGAGCTTTGTCTCATATCGTGAGATGAGAGCCTCAATCGATCTTGAGACCGGCAGCCTTAATGACAGGGCCCCATTTAGCATAATCGTCGCGCGTCGTCTTGGCGAGAACGTCGGACGACGCGCCGATCGGGGTGGCGCCGAGCTGCAACAATTTCGCCTGCATGCCCGGCGTCTGAACGGCGTCGGCACAATCCTTGGCGAGCTTGGCTTGGATCGCCGCGGGCAATCCGGCCGGGGCAAAAACGCCCCACCATACGCCGGTGTCGTAGCCGGGCACTGCCGCCTCGGCGATGGTCGGCAAGTTGGGCAGCACCGGCGAGCGCGCCGCCGTGGTCACGCCGAGCGGACGCACCGCACCGGCTTGGACCTGCCCCAGCGATTCCGGAATGTTGTTGAAGCTCAGCGGAATTTGCCCGCCGATAAGATCGGTCAGTACCGGCGCGCCGCCCTTATACGGCACCGGCGTGATCTCGATCTTCGCCATGTATTTGAACAGCTCGCCGGCCAGATAAGGGGACGTCCCATTGCCGGCATGTCCATAGGACAGTTGCCCGGGCTTGGCGCGCGCGGCCGCAATCACGTCGTTCACCGATTTGAACGGCGATTCGGCACGAACCAACAGCATGTTGGGCGACGAGCCGACCAGCGATATCGGCGTGAAATCCTTGAACGTGTCGTAGGGCAATTTGTCGTAGAAAAGCGGCAGCAGCGCGTGGCCTGAGGCGACGAGGATCAGCGTGTAGCCGTCCGGCGGCGCCTGCACCAAAGCCTGTTCGGCGACGATGCCGCCAGCGCCCGGCCGGTTCTCGATGACGACGGACTGGTTCCAGTGCTTGCCGAGCGCGTCGCCGAGCGTGCGCGCCACGATGTCGACCGCGCCACCGGGCGGATACGGCACGTAGATATGGACGGGCTTTGCGGGATAGGCGTCTTCGGCAAATGCAGCGGCGCAATATGCCACCAAAACCATGGTGGCCAAGAAACTAAACACGACACCGCGAACAGACGCAACCATCAAAAAATCTCCCCAAAGGCCTTTTCTTGGGGATGACTATAGCGGAGAAACGGGCGGCGGTCGCTACGCGTGCGCCTGGCGTTGCGGGTCGATGATCTTCTCGAGCTTGCCGAGTACTTGCATGCAGGGCAGGAGTTGCGCCAGGCTCGCATTCGGCTCGCGCTTGTCCTTGATCGCGGCAATGAATTCGCGGTCCTCGAGCTCGATGCCGTCCATCGACACGTCGACCTTGGAGACATCGATCCTGTTGTCCTTGCCGTCGGACAGATCGTCGTAGAACGCCTTATAGGTGCCGTTGTCGCAGATGTAGCGGAAGAACGAACCGAGCGGACCGTCATTGTTGAACGACAGCGACAAAGTGAGGATCGAGCCCGACGGCGTCTTCGCCACGATCCCCATATCCATGGCGATATTGAGCTGCGGGTGGATCGGCCCCTGCACCGCGTAGCAATCGGAAATATTTTCGCCGGCCTGGTACTGAAACAGATCGATGGTGTGCGCGGCGTGATGCCACAACAGATGATCGGTCCAGCTCCGCGCATTGCCGGCCGCGTTGATATTCTTGCGCCGGAAGAAATAGGTCTGCACGTCCATCTGCTGGATTTTCAGCTCGCCCTTGACGATCTTCTTGTGGACATATTGGTGGCTCGGATTGAAGCGCCGCACATGGCCGCCCATGGCGGTGACGCCGGTTTCCTTGGCGATCTTCACCAGGTTTTCGGCGTCTTCGACGCTGTCGGTGACCGGAATTTCGACCAGCACATGCTTGCCGGCGCGCATCACCTGCTCGCCCTGGCGGAAATGCATCTTGGTCGGCGTGGTGAGGATCACCGCGTCGGCGCGCTTGATGCCTTCGGACAGATCGCCGGTGAAATGCGGGACGCCGTATTTCTTCGCCACCTGGGCGGTCGAATCCTGATTGCCGCCGACCAGCGACGTCACCTCGACGCCCGGAATGCGCTTCAACGCATCAAGATGTTTTTGGCCGAACGCGCCCTGCCCCGCTACGCAAATTTTCATCATAGGCCTCTTGAACTGTCTGGATCGTTCATCGTTATCCGTTGCCGTCATGGCCGGGCTTGTCCTCCACGTCTTTGGGCCCCTGAGTCTCAAGTCGTGGATGCCCGGCACAAGGCCGGCATGACGGCCGAGAGCCGCGGCCATCGATCCAGACAGTCCAAGAGGCATGAAATGAAAAT